>CBIHPQ010000083.1:0-18881 GCA_966211825.1 uncultured Dyadobacter sp.
TCGCCCGATTATCAAAAGGTCATTTATACACCTCCTTCAAATCCTTCTCAAACAAAGTATAGGGATCGTGATAAAACTTCACGAAATCGGCTTCGCTAAGCTGGCCGGGGAAGGGCGCGTAGTAATGGGTCGGGCTTTTGGCGTCGTTGCGCCAGACGAGGACGTAGGCCAATTGCAGTTTTCCGGCTTTCAATGTTTTTAGCAATGTTTCAGTCCACCATGCCGGATTGGGAATGCTTTCCAGCCCCGTTTCGGTGAATGCAGCCAGTTTTCCCGCCTTTTGCGCGTATTCGGATACGATTTCGAGTTTCCGCAAACCCGCTTCGATATTGTATTTGCCGTCGCGCCCAAAGTCGCCGTAGTTGTCCATTCCCACCATATCCACCCATTCGTTGCCCGGGTAACGTTCGAGAAATTCAAATTCCGAATTGAACTTATTGTCGGGTGAAAATGCGTAAATGAAGTTGTGGACACCGAGCTCGTCGCGGAGGTAAGAAACGGTAAAGCGCCAGACGGCGATAAAATCCTCTTTGGAAGTATGCCCCTTGCCCCACCAGAACCAGTCGCCGTCGAACTCGTGAAATGGCCGGAAGATCATCGGCGACAGTGTGCCGTCCCTGCCTTTGACCGAATGCGCGAAATCGGCGATCGTTTTCAGGATCTGCTTGTATTGCTCGTGATGCGAGCCTCCGGGCCTGATGAGCGCCATCGCCGGTTTTGAAACACCGTCTTTCCAATAAAACCCGCCTTCCGACGCCGGGTTGGAGAAATGCCACGCCACCGTCGTAATGCCGCCGCGGTTATAGGTAGCCACCACATTCTTTCGCAGGGCTTCGGCTGTCCTGGCAATCTCGTCCGCCGGCCGGCCCGAAAGGCCCATCACATCGATACCGATCACAGCAGGGTGCGAGCCGGTCACCGACTTCACATCCGACCGTTCCGCATCGCCCGTCCACCCGTGACCGTATTCCGTCGCGTGCTGGTGGCCGAACAAGATGTGCTGTTCCGACAGTTTTTTAAGGTTACGATACAAAGCCCGGGTTTCAGGCGTCGCTTTCGGGTCGATCTGCCCGGCCGCATTGGCAATGCACAAAATAACAGTTAATGCACTCAGAATTAATGTTTTCATAGCATATCGGTTCAGGATTGAGGTAATGCAAATATGTAAAATAATCCGGCACAATGCCTCATAGCGGCGCCCGGCCGACCGCTGCCGAAGAAAATTCGAAATTTTTCCGGTTTACACGAACTTTTGAAAAGCAGGCATTGTAATAGCTGAACTATATTCAGAATATGTTCATATTTTTTGAATATAATTCTAAGATCACCCTAATTTGACGAATGATGAACGGATCAGATATCGTTCTGGACAAAACCGACCTCAGTATTCTGCGCCTCATGCAGGAGAACGCGCGTATGACGAACGCCGATCTTGCACGGGAACTGGAAATGGCGCCTTCCGCAGTGCTGGAACGTGTCAAGAAACTGGAACAAAAACAGGTGATCCTCAAATATACAACGCGGATCAACCCGGTGGCGCTGGGACAAACGCTTCTGGCATTCATCACAATGAAATCTTCGGAAGGCATGGGCAGCAACAATACCGCCAAGGAATTGGCCAAAATACCGGAAGTGCAAGAGGTCCATCACATTGCGGGGGAAGACTGTTATATGGTAAAGGTCCGCACGGCCGATTCGGCTTCTCTGATGGACCTGATGCGCAACAAGTTCAGCAAAATTCAGAATATCATATCCACACGCACGACGATCGTCCTCGAGACGGTCAAGGAAGAACAACAGATAGTCATACCCGTTAAATGAAATCGCCATGCAAACATCAACAAAAGCTCCGTCTACATTAATGGTGGTACTCGCCTTCGCCACCGTTTACATCGTTTGGGGATCCACCTATTTCTTCATTCAGAAGGCATTAGCGGGATTTCCGCCATTTTTTCTGGGTGCATTTCGTTTCATCATCGCCGGCTCTCTCATGCTGGGATGGAGCCTTCTACAAGGTGAAAAAGTATTTTCGTGGAAGGTAATGAAGCCTGCCCTTGTAACGGGTTTGTTACTGCTGTTCGTTGGAAACGGGGTCGTGATCTGGGTCGAACAGTTCCTGCCAAGCGCCATGGTGGCCATCATGATCTCTTCCGCGCCACTTTGGTTTGTCCTGTTGGATAAGCCGAAATGGTCGGAAAATCTGAGCAACAAGTCCACCATTCTGGGCCTTTTTGTAGGTTTCGCGGGAGTGGTGTTGCTGTTTTATGAAAAAATCATGGCAACGATGTCGTCGTTGAACAGCGGTCGCGACCTGTTTGCGATGGTACTCGTTGTCCTTGGTTCGATGGCCTGGGCGGGTGGTTCATTATATTCCAAATATAACTCGGTTTCCAATTCCGCGACGGTGAATTCGACCTGGCAAATGCTCGCTGCCGGTATTGCATTCATTCCCGGCGCACTGTTTTCGGGCGAATTGGAGGCCATTAATCTCGCTGCCATCCCCGTTGATGCCTGGCTGGCGGTCGGTTATCTGATCCTCTTCGGTTCGATTGCCGCTTTCAGCGCCTATGTGTGGCTTTTGAAAGTCCAGCCAGCGACCAAAGTGAGCACTTATGCTTACGTAAACCCGGTAGTAGCCGTTTTGCTGGGTATTTTCTTCGCCCACGAATCGATTACCTTTTTGCAGATTTCCGGTCTGATCGTGATTTTGGGAAGTGTATTGCTGATCAACCTGCACAAATACAGGAAGCCTAAGGCAGTGGCGGCGACTTACTAGACATTATTAGTTTTTATACAAAACGCCAGGAACATTCGGTTGTTCCAGGCGTTTTGCATTTATTCAGGAAGCTCCCACGGAGCTGCCGCGTATTCCCGTACGTTATTTCCTACAAACAAAGCCGTTCCGCGGCTGCTGTGCTTTCAAAAGCCGCAGAGCGGCTACCTATTTGTAGGTAACCGTGGGTTCCCACAAAAGCAAAGGCTCCATGGGAGCCTCCTGAATACCAAATCGCAAGCGTAATCCAATTGCTATCAACAACACAATGAGCCATCCATTATCCTTTCTACTTCTGAAATGTCGCGGTTGCGGCGGATCAGCACCATAATTTTCTCGAAATCGATCAGTTGGGACGCCTCAAATGCAATCACTCCTACAAAACTTTTACCCTTGCTGATAAAATTCAGATGCTTGATCTTCGCGCCTTTTACAGACTCCACACTGGAAGTGATTTTGTGCAGGTTCGCGGCATTCCGGTAAATAATCCGGAGAAAAAAGGTTTTACTCATTGTTATGTTGATGTTTAAGTGATTTGTTGAGAATTTCTTTGAACCGCCGGCAACGCTTCATCGCCGGCAGCCCCTACTAACCTTACGCACCCGGGCTCCGTTTGGTGCCACGAATGCGTATTAAATTTTGTTAAAATCAGAACGCGTCGAACCAAAGTTTCGTTGTCAGCCGGTCTTCGCCCTGGGCAGCCACCGCTGCTTTATAGTTGGCTGCATTCAGCGCCTGCTCGCCCGTCGGGTATGTGAGGCGAACGGGTAGTTTTCCGTTCAGCACGCCTGCGTAGGCCGGTTTCAGTTGGGGATAATCCAGCCTGCGCCACTCCGCAAATGCTTCCAGGCCCTGGCTGAACAATGCCAGCCATTTCTGCTCTCCGATCGACTTTTTATAGTTCGCGGCACTATAAGCTACCGTCGGCTGCGCCAGGTAAGCCGTAATCTCCGCATTACCCACTTTGAACTGCTGCAACGAAGCCGTAACAGCCGCTTTGTACAGATCAGCCGCGCTTTCCGAAATAAACCCTCGCTGCGCCGCTTCCGCCAGGTTGAACAAAACTTCTGCATAACTCACGAAAACCGCCGGGGAAGCCGCAGCCGTGAAATAGTCGCCCAGCTTGGAAGTTTTCGTAAAACCCAGTTTCGCAGCCGAATCCGCTGGAAGGCCATTCGTGACACCAATGTAGCCGGTAGGCGTCGTATCGACCGTTTTATTGGCAAATACAGCCAGGCGCGGGTCTTTCAATTCCTGCAACTTATCAATGATAGATTTGCTGACACGGTAATCGTCCCGCGTTTCGCGGTCGCGGGAAACAGGATTCTGGTTGGGCGATGCAAGGTAAATGAGCTGTGCGATTTCGTCATTGGACGCGATAAGCGCGCTTTTATCCTTCGCCAGTTCCGCCACCACCGCTTTGGCAGTTTCAGGCTCCTTGTCCGCAATGCGCAAAGCAATGCGCAGGCGCAGGGAATTGGCAAATTTCTTCCATTTTGTGAGGTTACCATTGTAAATAAGGTCGCCGCTAATGGGAGAACCGGCCGTATTGATCAGCTCGGCGGCCTTTTTCAGGTCATTCAACAAGCCCAGGTACACATCCTTTTGCGAATCATATTTGGGCGTGAGCGTTTCTTCCAGCTTCAATGCCTGGCTGTATGGAATATCGCCATACAAATCCGTCAGCAACTGAAACGACCACGATTTCAGGATCAGGCCCACAGCCTGGTAGTTCGGATTCCCTGTCTCCTCCCCGATTTTGATGATGGTTGCAAAGTCCGTCAATCCCTGCGAATAGAGGTTGGTCCATACGTTCTGGACGTTGGCAATGCTCACGGTGTATTTATCCGGGTCGGTGTACTGGATTTTGGCCCAATGCTGGATAAAGAGCGTCGTCGTCTCCATCGAGGCATCCGAGCCGAGCGTCAGGTCCGCATTGGATTTGATCGCATTCGCGAGCAGATATTCCGGCTGCGCCTTGATCGCCTCGTTCGGGTTGGTATTTGTTTCTTCCAGCTGATCCTGGCAAGCCGTAAATAGCAGGCCGGCAGCAGCGATCACAATTCCTTTGGTAATGTTATTGGTACGCATGAATATGGGTCAATTTAGAAGCCTAATGAAATGTTGAATCCGTAAGAAGCGGTCGTCGGCAGCTGCAACGATTCCAGTCCCTGGCCGGTATTGCCGGTGTTGAATGCCGTTTCAGGATCGATATTGTCCGCTTTCTTTTGCAGGAACGCCAGGTTACGGCCGTACAATGAGAACGTGAGGCTTTGCAGTTTATATTTTGAAATAAATGTCTGTGGAACCGTGTAGCCGAGCTTCACCTCGCGCAGCTTGATAAACGACGCATCGAACACGCTGGCCTCATTAATGCCCGCACTGTTGCTGTAAACGCCTTTATAATAGCGCTCTGCCGGAACGATCACCGTGTTCGGTTTACCGTCTGTGGCCACACCTTTGGCAATAATGCCGTCGTCGTACACGACCGCGCCCGCGGGAGCGGCGGCGGCATTCGGCAACTGCACAGCTACACCTGCCTTGTTGTTACCGGGGTAATAATAGGTCAATCCGCCGTGGTCGGCATCGCGGCCCGGCAGCGTCGATTTCAGCACGCCGGTATAGCGGCCGGTTGCATTGGTAGCCGAGTAGATAGAACCGCCCTGCTTGGTATCGATGAGTACACTCAGGTTAAAACCTTTGAAAGAGAACGAGTTATTGACCCCGCCCATCCATTTGGGCGTGTAATGCCCCAGGACTTGCAGGCTCGGATCTCTGGTAGGAAGGCCGTTGGCGCCGATGATCTGCTCGCCGGCGTCGTTCCGTGCAAATGCCGAACCGAAAATCGCGCCGTAGCCCAGGCCTTTGCTCGCATACACGGTCACGCCGTTGGTACCGAGTTTATAGTCGTTCAGGAAACCCTCATCGTCCAGTTCCACCACTTTGCTGCGGTTTCTGGAAAAGTTAATGCCGATATCCCATTTGAAACCCGATTCAGTTTCGATCGGCTTCACGTTCAGCATCGCCTCAATGCCGCGGTTATTGATATGGCCCGCATTCAGGAGCTTTTGCTTGTAACCCGTCGCGGGGCTGACGTCGGCACGGAGAATCTGGTTATAACTATCCGTATTATAATAACTTACATCCAACCTCACCCGGTTACGGAACAATGCTACGTCCGCACCGACCTCGGTCGACCGGGTTATTTCCGGTTTCAGGTCCTCGCTCAAAAATACGTCCGAGACCGTCAGCAAAGGCGCCGCGCCAAACGGCTGATTGAAGGGGTAAGTGTTCACAAGCTGGTAAGGATCAGTGTCTTTCCCAACTTCGGCCCAGCCGCCCCGGAGTTTGGCATAGGTAAGCACATTGCTTTTGATATTGAACGCGTCGGTAAGCACCAGACTCGCATTCACCGATGGATAGAAATAGGAGTTATTGCCATTGGGTAGCGTCGACGACCAGTCGTTACGCGCCGTCAGGTTCAGGTAGGCATAGTTACGAAAACCGAGCTGTGCCGAGCTGAATGCACTGTAAACCTTCTGTTTGCGAAGCACATTATACGACACCAGCGGGTCACGCGAGTTATTGAGCGTGTACAGCTCGGCTACCGCGAGGCGGGGCGCCTGCTGGTAGTTCTGCTCGTTGAAATTGCTCCGAAGGTTACCGCCTACGAGCCAGTCGAGTTCGAAATCCGTGCTTACATTCTTGTGGAAATTGAAATTAAAGTCGGTATTGTTCTCATTCACGACGTAGCTATCCTCGGTATAGGAGCCGAAGGGCGTCCCGTTGGTACCATAGGCGACTTTGAACTTGCGTTTGTCGTTGTAGTAATCATTACCCGTCCGCACATTGGCCGTCAGCCAGTCGGTTATTTTGTAATTTAAATTCACATGACCGAAAAAGCGGTCGCGACGTTGCTGGGCCGTATTTTCGTATTGCAGCAGGTAGGGGTTACTGTAATAGCTGTGGTTCCAGTTGTAGTCAAAACCGCCTTTATTGTAATCTTTCAGCAACTCGGTGTCCACCTGACGTCCAAACCAGAGGAATTGCAGCATCACGCTGCTTCCCCGGCCCGACGTACCTGGCAGGTTATCGGAACTGTTGCGGGCGAAGTTCGCGCTGGTCGACAATGTGAGTTTGTCGTTCAGCCGGTAAGTTGTATTCACCCCAAATGAATTTTTGGAAATATCCGTATTCGGGATCACGCCCGTTTGCTTGCTGTTGTTGAATGAAAAACGGTAGTCGACCTTGTCGTTCGAACCCGCCACCGACACGCCTGTGGTACGCGTGTGGCCCGTTACGAAGAAGTTTTTGACATTATCAGGATGCGCCACGAATGGTACCGCCTCGCCATTGGAGAAAAACTGCGGGATGAGCCGGCCATCCATTCTCGGGCCCCAGCTTTCGTCCGTAGCATCGTTGATACCGCCGCCTTTTCCATTGACATAAGAAAACGCCCCGCCTGTACCCTGTCCGAAAACATTCTGATATTCAGGCAGTACCAGCAGCTTTTCAGAAGAATACCCAAAATTAACATTCACGCCCAGGCCTTTCTGAGTGCCTTTCCCGCTTTTGGTTTTAATTAAAATAACACCATTAGAAGCACGTGAACCGTACAATGCAGCCGCATTCGGGCCTTTCAAAACGCTGATCGACTCGATGTCATTGGGATTAATGTCGGCGATCGCATTCGCAAAATCGCGCGAACCATTGGCGCCGGCACCCAGCTGCGAGTTATCCACCGGGATGCCATCCACGACAAAAAGCGGCTGATTGTTGCCCGCAATGGACGTTTCACCCCGGATCACGATCCGCGACGAACCCATTCCGCCCTGGCTGTTGGTAATGTTCACGCCGGCGATCTTGCCCGACAAGGCATTCACCAAATTGCCTTCCCGGGCCTCGGCCATATCCTTGGTCTGCAACTCCTGCACGGCATAACCGAGCGATTTTTTCTCTTTGGCGATGCCCAGCGCGGTTACCACTACTTCCTGTAAGATGGTTTCGTCGCTTTCGAGCTGCACGTCGAGCTTACCGTCGCGCGGGACGGGCAATTCAATGGATTTTAAACCGATAAACGAAAATTTCAATATCGAACCGGCGTCGGCCTCGATGGCGTAGGTGCCGTCGCCGTTGGTAGATGTGCCTTTGGATGTGCCTTTGATGAGGACGGTCACGCCGGGCAGCGTTTCACCGCTTACAGAGGTCACTTTGCCGGTAACGGCGACCGTTTGTGCCTGCGCCGGTTGCAGCCAGGCGACACTGAACAGGAGGAAAATCAGTACTAAATTTCTTCTCATGATGTGGATTGGTAGTTAGGGAAAGTTTTAAGTGTTGATAAATTAGATAATACGCTATGAGCCGGTTACGCCCAGCTGGCAATGTGCTTCCAGGCCTTGGTGGTGGCGAAAAGCGGGTCGGCTTCGTAAATCCGGACGATCGCATCCACGGCATGGTCGAGCTCCTCAAAAGTGTTGAACTTGCTGAACGAGAACCGCACATTCTCCTTATCGGCCTCGCAGGCGAGCGCCTGTATCACATGCGACGCGGCCCCACCCGTGCAGGCGCTTCCGCCCGACACCTGTATGCCCACCTGGTCGAGTTGCGCAACTACACTTCCCGTGCTCAAACAGGGAAGCGACACGCTCAGCACATTAGCGACGCTGTTTTCGATGGACTTGCTTTCGCCGTTGTAACAAATGCCCTCGATGCCGCTGATCGCCAGCTTCGAAATCAGGTATTGTTTCAGTTTACAGACTTTCGCCTGAGCCGCTTCGAGGTTGCGGTACGACACTTCCAGCGCCTTCGCAAGCCCCACGATGCCGACGACATGCTCGGTACCACCGCGTTGGCCGCGCTCCTGTCCGCCTCCGTAAATGAGCGGTTTGAGATCGTGTTTTGGGTTGATATAAATAAAACCTGCACCTTTCGGTCCATGGAACTTGTGCGCAGAGCCTACCAGGAAGTCGATCTCTGTGGATTGCAGATCGAACCGGAGCTTGCCCATCGTCTGGGTGGTATCGGTAAAAAACACGGCATTGTACCGTTGCGCCAGCAGGCTGATGGCGTGGATATCGGTGATATTGCCGATCTCATTGTTCCCGTGCATGAGGGCGATGAGCGTGCGCGGGTTTGCCCGCAGGAGGTTTTCGAGGTGGTATAAGTCGATATTACCGCGCTCGTCAAGTTTGACGAAACTGGTTTCGATGTCACCCTCTTTTTCATGGTGTTTCAATGTTTGGAGGACTGCCTTATGCTCGATCCGGCTCGTGATCACGTGGTTCAGGTCGTAAGCCTGGATCGCCCCGGAAAGGGCCAGATTGATGCCTTCTGTGGCCCCGGCAGTGAAATAAATTTCCTCCGGTGAAGCTCCTAGCAGGCCGGCCACGGTCCGCCGCGCCTGGTCGACGGCCTCTTTGGCCCTCCTTCCTGCGCCGTGTGCCGACGACGGATTTGCAAAATGGGTAGTCAGAAAAGGCAGGATCGCCTCGATCACTTCCGGGTCCAGCGCGGTAGTAGCTGCATTGTCCAGATAAATTTCCATGTCCTCTGCTTTGTTGTTGATTAAAGTTTGTTGTCGGCAAGACACAGGTTTCCAAAGCCGGGAGCGGCTGGTCAATCTGAGCAATACCTTGTTACTGCTGTGGTTGGATTTTCAGATTTATCAATAGAATTAGGTTGGGGCACCTTGACGAGTCACAGGTTGCCAGAAGATCACAGAGCCTAACCTCTCCCTTCGTTCTAGATAAATCTACAAATTCGATAGACAAAGATTGATAAAAGAATTTAAGAATTCAAGAGGGTTGAAGCAGAGTGTGGAAAAAAATTGAAAGTAAACTTAAAAATACCGTTTACACATGTGTCAAGGTCACTTGGTAATTGATCCAATATGCCGTTTCCGATTTCGCGTACTGCGAGTTAGCTTGCTGACTCAATGGTACATCATCGACAATTGATAACTTTATAGCTTGGCGACATCATCGGAACTTAAATTACTTGCAATCGAGCGGCTCGAAGAAGCGGAACTGCTCTACGAGCAGCAATATTACAGGGGAGCATATTACCTGGCCGGTTATGCTGTTGAACTGGGCCTGAAAGCTGTTGCCTGCGGGAGATTGCGTGTAGAAATATTTGAAAAAACGAAAGTCCCGGCGCATATCGCAAAATCTTTTATGATACATGACTTGCCGAATCTTGTAATTTTATCCGGCCTTAGTCAGGAGCTGGAATCCCTCACTCAAAAAGATCAGCTTTTCGCGAAAGACTGGTCGAAAGTCGCAGAATGGGGAGAGCAAAGGCGTTATGATTTTGCCTGTCGGCAAAAAAATGTTAAACAATTTATCGTGTCAGTAAGAAAAGTCGTGCTATGGATAAAGCAACATTGGTAAACCGATTGAAACAGGTGTTTCATGAAAAGCGAAGCGAGGGGCTGGTTGTGGATGCCATTGGCTTGGCATCTGCTTATCATGGACTTGTACAAAACAGGTATACACTGGGCGTTAGCGCGCCGTCACTTGTCGAAATGGATAAATACGACAAGATGGATTTGATTATCGACATTCTTTTTGAATGCCTTTCACAGGAAGAACGCGCTTTTATTGATCGTGTGCGGGTGTTTGATAATATAGATGAGCTGGACTACTATAAAATCAATGATTTCGAAGAGTATGAATATGAGGGCTACAATGGCAGTACAAGAAGGCTTCCAGACCTTTATGCTGTGGAGTAGCCCAGAGCCTATTTTTGCATTCGGTGATATAGAACGAGGACCTTTTTTGACTTTTTCGCCCTCGTCGGGAAACATACTCCCCCCCTCCTTAGACCCTACCTAACCTCCCCCTTCAACCCCTCATACCGCTTCCGCATCGCCTCCAACCGCGCTTTTCCCCCTGGCCGCTGCGCCAGATTGGTCGTTTCGTGCGGGTCTTTGGCGGTATCGTACAGTTCTTCGTAGCCGTGCTCGGTATAAAGCATGTATTTCAACCCGTTGGTAACCACGCCTTCCACTTTGGGCAATCGTGGGCTGCCCAGGTAGGTATGTTCGTAGAAGAAATCCTTGCGGGGTGCGCGTTTCTTTTGCTCGACGGCAATCAGGTCGTAACCCTGAACGGCGGATGGGACGGGCACACCGGCCAACGAAAGGATGGTAGGCGTAATATCGATATTCAATGCGAGCTGTGACGACGATTTGCCTTGCAATCCTTCGGGCAGTGCACCGCCGGAAATGATCAGCGGGACGCGGATGGACTCTTCAAAGCCAAACCATTTTCCTTCCAAACCGTGCTCTCCCAGCGAAAACCCATTGTCGCCCATGAAAATGATGATGGTATTCTCGTCGATTTTGAGGTTTTTGAGCTGCGCGACCATATTTCCGACCACTTCATCTACGCCGGTGATAAGGCGGTAATAATCACGGGTTGTTTGCTGGCGCAGTTCGGGGGTGGAAAGTAGCGGTTTCCAGCGGTCGCGGCCGATGTTTTGTTCGGTGCGGAAAAATGCAGGGAGACTATCCCAATACGCAGGCGCAGCTGTGAGCGGGTCGGGAATAATGCTATTTTTATACAAAGGTTTGAAACGCTCCTGCACGGGATACTTCGGCGGGTTCCCGTCGAGCTCGTGGGGTGCTTTAAAACTGACCGACAAACAAAATGGTGCGTCATCGCCAGCGAACCGGTTGAGAAACTGTGCAATATCCTTGCCCACACTATCGGTATGGTGGATCGTATGCCCGCTCTGATCGACAAGTTCGTAGACTGGCTGCCCCTCCTTTTTGGCCGCCCAATAGTCAAACAGTGTATCCGGCTGATTTCTAACCCCTATCCCGAACTTTCCAATAAAACCGGTCGTATAACCGGCCTTTTTCAGCAATGCAGGATAGGTGTTGGCCAAAGCCGCAGGCTTAAAATCCGTATTGAAATCATTGATCCCGTGCCTCGACATGTATTGCCCGCTGAGCAGACTGGCCCGGCTCACCATGCAGATAGCCGTCGTCACGTGGGCATTTGTGAACAAAATTCCCTTTTTGGCCAGCGCATCGAGGTTCGGCGTCTGGATGATCTTGTTCCCCATCGCCCCAAGCGCGTCCCAGCGGTGGTCGTCGGTGAGGAGGAAAATGATATTGGGCCTCTTAGGCGGTTGCGCGGCGGCGGTAAGCGCATACACAAGCGCGAGGACGATCGTGAACAATGTTTTTTGCATATTATAAACCACTAACCCGGAGGCTGTCCTTGCCGTCGTACCGGTAGTTCCATTGCCGCATATACTCGTCGGCCGTCAGGAAGCGGTCTTGGGCTTCGGCCAGTTTCGCCCGGAGCGTTTTTTCAAGTTTTGCCTGCACCGCCGCATATTCCGGCAAGCCGATCAGGTTCTTCAGCTGAAACGGGTCCTTTGCATTGTCATACAAAAGCCACGGCCCCTTCAAATCTCTCACATAAGTATATTGTTTCGTACGCACACCGCGGTACTCCTTGCCTCCATTCAGGAAATTGTTTTCATGAAACGGCACCGGCACCTGTATCAACGCAGCTTCCTCGCCAGTCGGCTTCTGCTTCCCGCCCAGTAGTGCCGCAAAATTGGTACCTTCCACACGCTTCGGAATTTCCATATTACTGATTCCCAGCAAAGTAGGCAGAATATCAACATTCGAAAACGGCACCGACAGCTCACGCCCGGCATTGCCCAGCCCCGCCGGGTAATGCACCAGCAAAGGCACCAGTATCGATTCATCCCACGGCTTCTGCTTCCTCACTTTCCCCTGCGAATAGAGCATATCCCCGTGATCGGATGTGAAGATCAGGATTGTATTTTCCTCAACACCAGCCTTTTGCAATGCAGCCAACAAGTCACCAGCCGATTTATCCAATGCCGTGCAATGCGCATAATAACCCGCCAGGTCTTTCCGCGCCCTGGCCTGCAGAGAATCTGGCACATTCGGGCGGAGTTTCAGTTTGGCAGGATCGTACATTTTACGGTAAGCTTCCGGCGCAGTCTGGTAGGGATCGTGTGGCGGGCCCCAGGATAGGACGAGCAGAAAAGGCTTGTTTTTGTTCCGGTGGATGAAACTCATGGCGCTGTCGGTTTGCGGAAACACGTCGTAGCCGTTCCATTCATGCCTTACATCGTTTTCATCAAAATAGAATGAGCTATTGTAATCGTGCGTCACCTCGCGGGCTTTCCAGTAATCGAAGCCCTGTCGGCGCTCGCGCGGGACGGGGCGGTTGCGCGCCGCGAACTGCTTTTCGTTACTCGCCTGTCCGTTCACATGCCATTTGCCGATGTAACCCGTCGCATAACCGGCTTCCTTATAAATCTCCGCCAAGGTAAGCGCCTCATTACGTAGCGGTCGGTCGTTGTAGAAAACCCCGTGCGTGAGCGGGTACTGGCCCGTGAGCAGGCTCGCCCGCGCAGGGCTGCATACGGGCATTACCGACACGGCTGTTGTGAAAACCACGCTGCGCTGAGCCAGTTTGTCAAGGTTCGGCGTTTTCACATCCGCATTCCCCGCATAGCCGAACGACTGTGCATTCCACTGGTCGGCCATCACGATGACGATATTCGGCTTGCGGGCCGGGGCAGGGTTACGGCCGCTTTTCCACACAAAACCGGTTGCCAGCGCCAGCACTATGCCAGCAGCCGACAACCGGATCATATTCGCGTATCTCAGCATCATTTCCCAGCCTCCTGTTCCGCTTCCGGATAGCCTTTTTTCAGCAACACGGCCAGCTCGTTGACCGTGATCACAAAGTTATTATCCTTGGCCAGGTTCGTAAATTCGCCAGGGTCCTTCTCGTGATCATACAGTTCGACACCTGCCTTGCCCCCATCCCATTCCGTATACCGGAAGCGCTCCGTACGCACGCTCCGGCCGAAAATCTGGCCTCTGCGAACCTGTGTATAAGCAGGTTTATTCCAAACCGCACCCGGGTTTTTGAGCAACGGTGTAAGGCTTTTACCCTGCAAACTTTGCTTCGGATCGAGCCCGCAAAGCTCTGCCAGCGTTGGATAAATATCCACAAGTTCCACCGTGCGGCCGGATGCTTTTCCTTTGGTACCGCCCGGTACCGAGATGATCAGCGGCACGCGGGCCGAGTTTTCAAAAAGGCTTTGCTTCATCCATTGCCCGTGCTGGCCTACATTATACCCGTGGTCGCTCCAAAGCACGATAATGGTTTTTTCCGCCAGTTTCAGCTTCTCCACAGCGTCGATCAGCTTGCCTACCTGGGCATCCATGAATGTAATGGTGGCATAATAGGCCCGCAATGCTTCGCGGCGTTTGGTTTCGTCGAGCCCCCAATGCGGCGGTTTTGTAAACAATGCAGCTTCCGGCACATCGTCGAGGTCGTTCGGAATCTCTTTGGGAAGGGGTACCTTATTGACATCGTACATATCGAAATATTTCTGAGGCGCAACATAAGGAGTATGCGGCCTGAAAAAGCCCACCGCCAGAAAAAACGGCTCGTTCTTTTTCTCAGTCATGATTTTAATGGCCTCGCTGGCGATCATCCCGTCGGTTTGCTCCTCGTCGGTACCCTCGGTGGCGCGCCACGCCAATGCACTGCCCAGCGCGCGGTCCGGCGTGAGGTTTTTGATCAGTGCCTCCTCCGCCTTGTCACGGCCTTTCGGGTTCACCCGGTGATTCCACGAATCCGGATCGTCCAGCCCGTCGGTACCGATCTGCCCGGGCACGCCGTAATGGAAGATTTTACCTACGCGGGCGCTGTAATAATTGTTATTTTTAAACAGCTGGGGCAATGTGACGATATCCGGCAGGTTTTTACGGAAATGCGTCTGCAACTCGTAAATCTTCGTCACGTCCGGCCGCTGGCCCGTGAGCAGCGAAGAGCGGCTCGGGCTGCACAACGGAAATTGCGTATAAGCCTTGTCGAACCGGACGCCCCTTTTGGCCAACCTGTCGATGTTCGGGGATTTCACAAATGTATTCCCGTAAGTCCCGAGGTCGTTGTTCAGGTCGTCGACCGCGATGAAAAGGACATTATACTTCGGCTTCGCCTTCCCATCGCCCTCGGGCGCCGCAGTACCGGCCAAAGAAGTGAGTGAAAGCGCCGCCAGCGCCAGCAATGCGTATTTTTTCATTATCAATATGGTTTGAAATTATTCCTTACCCTCTTTCACCGTCGGGGCATCCTTTGCATTGATTGCCGGCAGCGACTTCGCCAGCTCTTTTTTCACCGATGCAAACTTTGCTTCCTTGGCCAGGTTCTTCCACTCCTGCGGATCGGCGTCATGGTCGTAAAGCTCTTCCGAACCGTCGTTATAGCGGATATACCGGTACTTCTCCGACCGAACGGCGTGGTTTCCAAAGCCATGCGTCGTAACAGACGGATGCGCCCAGGCAGCGGCGGGGTTTTTCAGCAATGGCACGATGCTGTTCCCCTCGACCCCTTTCTTCGCCGGCAATTGGCACAGCTCCGTTAAAGTAGGATAAATATCCATCAGGTTCACAGTCCGTTCCGAGACGCCATTTGTTCGGGATAAACCGGGCACATACACGATAAAAGGCACGCGCGACGCCTCTTCCCACAATGCAAACTTCCGCCAGTGCTCCTTTTCGCCCAAATGCCAGCCGTGGTCGCCAAAAAATACGACGATCGTGTTCTTGGCATATTCACTTTTTTCCAATGCATCCAGCAAGCGGCCAATCTGCCCGTCGGCAAACGTAATGCTCGCCAGATAGCCCTGGACAGCCTTTTCCCACTGCTTATGCTCCACGATAAACTGGTGGTCGCCTTTCGGTTTGGCAATTTTCACACCCGCGTCGGGCACGTCTCGCAGGTCGTTGGCAATGGTTTTCGGGAGTTTGATGGAGGACAATGGGTATTGATCAAAATATTTCTGGGGCACATACCACGGCAAATGCGGCCTTGTGAAGCCTACCGCCAGAAAAAACGGCTTTTCATGCTTGTCTTTCAGGAAACCAATGCCCTCATTAACGATCTTATAATCACCCATATCCTCATCCTGCGCATTCACAGGACTCCAATCGAAATGCGCAAAGCCGTTTACAGGTGCCTTAGGTGGTTCCGGTGATTTGGGAATACTGAAATAGGAAGGCCACGAAGCCTTATCATTGAATGAATTATGAAAAATCTTGCCCGCACCTTTCACTTCATAGCCATTGGCCGTGAAATACTGAGGGATCGTCACGGCATCTTTCAGCACCGGCCGCCACGGCTGGTTATTATGGTAAACTCCCGAGGTGGATGGTCTCACACCCGTGAGCAGGCTCGCTCGCGACGGGTTACACGCGGGTGCGGAACAGTAAGCCTTCTTGAACACCACGCCCTTTTTCGCCAGCTTATCAATATTGGGCGTTTTGATGCCCGGGTAGCCGCCAAACGGCCCGATCCAATCGTTCATGTCGTCGACCGCTACGAAGAGGACATTGTATTGGGTCTGCTGCGCGAATGCCTGCAAGCCGGTCAGCGCCAGCATGGCGATCAGCGAGGTAATGCGTCTGTATTTTTTGATCATGATCTTGATTTTAAATACATTAATCTGCCTTATCCGCAAATGCAGGGTCGGGTTCCAGGCCAGGCAATATCACTTTCGCTACGCCCGGGTCACCAAACTTCCATGCCGGCAACTTATCCATTTCAGCCTGAAATACTCTCCTGATCTGCTCTCCCTCCACGCCCGCTTTACCCACGGCGATGGGATGCTTTTCTTCAATATCTTTTTGTAAATCAAAAAAACGGCCGTCGGAATAGAGCTTGTAATGCCGGTCCCTGAAAAAACGGGCCGACTGTTTGTTCGCAGCTTCTGAATGGATAGGCTGGTAATGCGAGAAAACCCATTTCCGCGGCGTGCCTTTTTCGCCTCTGATCTGCGGGAGAATGCTCCGGCCGTCGGTATTCCATTCGGCGGGTACTTTCACATTCGCAGTTTGTGCGATGGTGGGGAGAATATCGGTAAAATCGACGAGATCGTTCGTCTCATGCGTTTTGTAGCGTCCTGTGCCCCAGTTCACGATCAACGGCACGTGATGTCCCCGGTCGATCGTCAGCCCCTTGCCGCCTTGCAGTTTCGAGCCGTCCTTCAATTGCGTTACAATCGGCCTGCCGGTGCCATTGTCGCCGGTGAAAATGACGATGGTATTTTCATACAAACCAAGGTCTTTCAGCTTCCGGACGATCTTGCCTACATTCTTGTCCAGGTATGAAACCATGTCCCGGAAATTGGCGGTGTCCTTCTTAAAACGCCCTTCCACGTCGGATTTCCAACTTTTGCTGTCGGGAGTAGGCAGGAAAGGGTCGTGCACGAGCGCCATCGGATAGTAGGCCAGGAACTTGCGGTCCTTATTTTTCTCGATAAAATCGAGCATATAATTCACGAAAATATCAGGACCGTAGTCGCCCTCGTCGGTTTTCAGGATCTCGCCGTCGCGGTCGATGAGCGGCTTCGCATAGCGCTCGCCCTCGCGCCGGGGCTTGCTGAGCTGCCACAGGCAATATTGATCGAAACCGAAATGCTTCGGCAGCTTCTGATTGGCGCCGAGCTGCCATTTACCGGCAATGGCCGTCGTGTAGCCCGCCTCTTTTGCCAGGTGCGCGAAGGTTTTCTGGTCCTGGTTCAGGAAACCGAATTCCGAATAGTTCTTGTAATTGTACTTCCCTGTCATGATCTGCACCCGCGAAGGCGTGCAAAGCGGTTGGGAGAAGCCATAATTGAATTTCAAACCCTCCTTCGCAAGCTGGTCGATATTCGGGGTTTTGTAAGTACTGCCGTATGCGCCGATGCATTCCTTGCCCATGTCGTCGGCAAGGATGAGGACGATATTCGGGGTTTGCTTCTGTGCCAGGGCCGGCGCGAGCGCGAGCAGGGTCAGCAGCAGGGCGAGGTGTTTTTTGATGGTCATGTGTTGTCAGAATAGGTCAGGTGTTGTCAGGATTTGTTTTGATGCGTTAACTATTTCCCGCTTCCGGCACTGGCTTCCTGCTTGGCTTTGTCATAATCATAAAACCATTTGAAAGTCTTGTCATATTCTTCCGCGCCTACCCGCTTGTACCATTCTTCATACTTGGCTACGAGCTTTTTGGCGAGTTCCGGTTGCTTGTCGAACTGGTCGTTCAGCTCGGTGCGGTCCTTCTCTACGTCGTACAGTTGCCATTTCTCCGTTTTCTCCGCTACCAGCTTCCATTTACCGTCGCGTAGCGCCCGGTTGCCCTCGTGCTCCCAGAAAATCGGGTTTTTGCGGTTAATAAGCTTGCCCGTAAATGCAGGTTTCAGACTCGTACCTTCCAGGGGCTGGATTGTATTACCGGCGTAAGTTGCCGGGTACCGGGCATTGCCAAGGTCCACCAAAGTAGCCATAATGTCAATAATATGCGCAGGTTGACGCTCGAATTTGCCATTGCGGGACGCCGGGATGCCCGCAGGCCAGGAAATAATGCCCGGCGACGAAATACCGCCCTCATGCGTATGATGCTTGTAAGCCCAAAACGGCGTACAAGCCGCTTCTGCCCAACCCTGGCCCAGGAAAACGGTCGATTTGGCCGTTCCCGGCTGGTCGCCTTCGTACCGTCCTTCAATGCCCGGCTCGGCATTGCCGCCGTTGTCGGACACGAAAAGGATCACGGTATCGTCAAACACCCCGCGCTTTTTCAGCCCGGCCACGAGGTCGCCGATGCTTTTGTCGAGCCGGTAGATCACGGCTGCATAAATCGCCATCATGTCGTCATACCGCTTTTTCTCGGCATCGCTCAGGCTGTCCCATTTCTTCACATTCGGATTGATCGGCGGCAGCTTCCACGACGGGTCCACAAGCCCCAGTTTCACCTGTTTTTCATACCGTTCCTGACGCAGCTTCTCCCAGCCTTTCAGATACTTCCCGCGGAATTTGGCAATATCCTCCTCGGGGGCTTGCAAAGGAAAATGCGGCGCATTATGGGCCAGATAAAGCATGAAAGGCTTTTTCTCAGCCACGGCCTCGTCGATGAAACGCAGCCCGTAATCCGTCCAGAGATCCGTAGAGTACCAGTTCTTCGGCAGCTTGTCGGAGTCGTTGGGGATTTACTGCCCCGTCAGGAACAGCTTTTCATTGTTTCCATTGGGATAATAAAAAACTCCCCCCCGCGCCTGCAACGAGCGG
>CBIHPQ010000084.1:0-18652 GCA_966211825.1 uncultured Dyadobacter sp.
GATACATTATCGAAATCATTGTCACTGGTGACGATTGTCGCAAAAGGAAACTTTTCTTCATCTAGGTACATGAAGAAGTAGTCTCCATTAGCTTCAACCTCGCATACATTTTCGTATTCGTTTGCGATGCGGTTTCTTATTTCTGTCAGTTGCATGAATAGGATGTTTTTGGCGATGCGAAGTTGCTCTGCCAAGATTACTTTTGCAAGTAGTTATCCCTATGTTCCTTAGGGATGAAACGTATAGTATTATTGGTATACAACTTGTTATGATCAAGCAAAAGGAAGAAATCCAAAAGGAAGAATGTCTGTTTCAGGCAGCAATGGATCTTATTTCAGGAAAATGGACGATGTCGATCATTAACACACCGATGCTCGGTACCCTACGTTTCAAACAACTTGAACGCGCAATCGACGGCATCAATACACGTATGCTGGTGAAGGAATTGAAGCTCCTCGAATCAAAAGGGTTGGTTTCCCGCAAGGCCTACGCTACTGTTCCACCAACTGTCGAATACAGTCTGACTGAAAAAGGCAGATCTTTGCAAACAGTGATTGTTGCTGTCCAGCAATGGTCAGTAAAACAGATGTAATCTTAAGGACGTAGCTGTAAAGGCGGGTTACCGACGACGCTGCAAAGGCGTATTGTTGGACCGATATCCGGAATTGTTAATATATGTGGGCAGGAACAAATTCAGTGTTGCTTTATTTAAATGAGTGCTTGAAATTTAGATTAACCTAGGATTCTTTGATAAGGCATGAATCCAATAGATGAATGCTTCCTGCCAAGCTTGACCATAGTTCCTTGGCGAAACAATATATGACGTCAGATTTCCCTATAATGCACCTAGGGTTTTCCCTAAGTTTTCTGAGATGGGAACTTTTTGGTTTATGTTCACGGCTGATTCATCCTACTTTTGATAGATAGATATGAATTTATTTGGTGAACGTATTATGAATTAGAGTGCCAAAAGGTTCTGCAATTTGTTAACTCACCAGGCAGCTAATCAACTGTATAAATACATGATACGAGTCCTTATCGCGGATGACCATAATGTCTTTGTTGAAGGCATCGAGTCGCTTATTTCAGGATCACTGGATATTGAAGTGACGGAGCGCTGCCACACGGTACAGTCAGTTATTGAGCGATTAAGTCAGACCGCCATCGATGTCGTGTTACTTGATATTTCGTTTCCTTATATTGAAGACGGCCTCGGCCTTTGTGAGTTTATAGGCCGTACGTATCCAAAAACGAAAGTGATAGCACTGACTATGCACGATGATGCTAGTCTCATTAAGCGGGTCGTGAAAAAAGGGGCGAAAGGCTATTTGTTGAAAAACACTACGAAAACGGAGTTGCTACATGCCATCCAGGCGGTTCACCACGAGAAGCAATATTTCAATCAATCGATCACGCAAATTCTGCTGAACGATAGTCCAAAGACCAGAAGGTCAACGGCCGGCATTGGTGTAAAACCCCACCTCAGCCCTCGCGAATCGGAAGTGCTGACCCGCATTGCGCAGGGATTAACAACGCAGCAGATGGCCACTCAGTTATTTGTGAGCGCCAAAGCAATCGAATTTCACCGAAGCAGTCTACTTATGAAGTTCGGTGTTCCTAACACAGCCCTACTGATAAAGACGGCTATGGAGATGCAAATGATCGATTAGTTCTATTTTGTCATTACAGGTAATGCTCATGAAATGCTGTTCTCCCCGGTCTGGTTGGCGGATCGTTCTCCTTTTCTTAGTTATCCTAACTGGCGGGTTTCAATCCGTCAAGGCGGTAACGGACACGACGTCTGTTGATAGCTTAAAAAAACAGATTAAACTGTTGGTGCAGGATAAACAGTACAGCCAGGCTGCAAAGGCTTATGATTCCTTGGGTAGACTATACCATCGGCAGTACGGGTACAATAAATACACGATGGATTCTTACTTAAGCAGCTTGAAATACTACAGCCTGATGGGCGACTCACTCGGATATTTTAATCAGTACCTGGTGATAGGAGACTACTACACCCAGGATTACTTCATGCATGCTTACGCCGAACAATACCTGAAAAAAGCCCAGCAATATTTTGAGCGAACCCATAACATGCCCAAAGTCATTGAGTGTCGATTGGGTTTGGACAATATCGCTCAACATGTAGAACCAATGCCGCCTGGTTTGAAAACGCACCTGCGCGAAACCGAGCGGCTTAGCGTACAGTACAACCAGCCCTATTCTCGGGCGTATGCTCTTAGTGTGCTGGCCAATACGTACTTACTGGCCAAGCAGCCCGACTCTGCATACTATTTTGCCAGCCGAAGCCTGATCATATCAAATCGATTGAAAGTTAACTGGTTAATTGCCTTAAATCATTTTTACCTGGGCCTGGTTGAGCAGTTCAGACATCATAGTATGGCGGCTATTGAAGCTTACCAGAAGAGCTATAACTTATCGAAGGCTGAAAATAGTCTGGGCATGATGCGGGAATTGTCGCGACACACCGCAGATAGCTATTCCCGTATGGGCGACTATAAAAAGGCATACGATTGGTCATTAAAAACGCTTGATTTTACGGTTCAGTTTTATGCATCCGAACAAACAAAGAGTATTCGTTTGCAGGAACTGGATAGTCAGATCAAAACCCTGGCGGTTGAAAAACAGCTGGTTGAAGAACAAAGTCGCAATCAGAACGTATTGAATTCTGCGCTATTTATTGGCTTTATAATCAGTATCATAGGCGTGTTCACACTTGCGTATCTAAGACGTCAGCAAAAATTGATTGACCATCAACACACGGTCATCGCCCAGCAACAGATTCGACAATTGGAGCTTAAATCGCTACGTGCCATGATCGAAGGTCAAGAAGGCGAACGGAGTCGGATTGCGCGTGATCTACACGATGGTCTGGGAATTCAATTGTCGCGAATTAAACTATTTATTGAAGCGCATCAGGAAGAATTGCCTTTGTCCATCAAGGAACCCTTGAACCAGTTTCTGGATGAAGCCTGCACCGAAACCCGGCTGATCTCTAATGATCTGCGCCCATATGCGCTGTCCACCTTCGGGCTCGTTCCGGCGCTGGAAGACCTGGTGCAAAAACTAAATATGGTTAATAAAACAAAGCTGATTTTAGACCATTACGGCGAGATCCCGGCTTTGGGCGATGAAGCTGCCGTAATGATCTACCGCGTAGTGCAAGAGTTGCTCAATAATGCGCTGAAACACGCACACGCCCAGGTGGTAACGGTCCAGCTTATGGTCAATGAAGAAACAACTTTGATTAGTGTAGATGACGATGGCCTGGGGGCTGATTTCGATAATCTGCTATCAAAAGGAAGTGGTATTGCTAATATTAAGTCCCGTATTGCCTACCTCGGCGGGCAGGTCATGTGGCACGGCGAAGCCGGAAAAGGAACGTCCGTTATGATTTCTTTACCTATGCAAAAGTTACAAAAAATGGAAGCGTCTGTGGCTTGAGAATCCAAAAAATCCGCCATCCGGCGCGGGATTGACCGTCCGTAAAAATCATCTTTTTCGACACTCAAAGAAGGAATTGAATTCTGCTTCCTTACCTCGGGTTTTCCCTAAGTTTTAAAAAAGTAGGGTTTTCCTTAATGCATCTCCATGTTGATCCGTCCTATTTTTGCTAGATAAAATTCTATTTATCCTAGCCCTAATTTTTACTTCACAACGGTATCCAAAAACCTTTACTAACATATTTTATGGCAACAAGTCGAAGGCTGACAGCGATTCTCACTATTTGTTTTATTGCTTTGCTAGGCAGTAGTACCTCGATATTTGGCGCTGATCCGATTAAACTGGAAGCCGAAGGTGCTCTGGGTGTGACCCTCAATGGCGTACAGATTGTGCAAGATCAATCCGGTTATTCCGGTACGGGCTACGCATGGGGTTTCGATGATGACAGCAATGGGGGCGATAACATGGTCTTCACGTTTTCAGCTCCGGCAGGAAGTTATCAGCTCACCATCGGGTATTACTCACCTTACGGCGATAAAAAGACCCGGCTGACGGTGAACGGTGCCACCAGCGAGCATGAGTTGAAATTAACCGATACAAGCTTTGGAGCTTCCGTAATTGGTTCATTTCAACTGCTGAATGGACAGAACACAATTACGATTAATAAGAACTGGGGTTACTACGGCATCGACTTCATTGAGCTAACACCCGCATCGGTCAAGCCACCCACCGTCGTTCCGCTAGTCAATGGGCGGGCCGAAGCCGAAGCGGGCGATTTGATGGGCGTAGAAGTGTCTGGCGCCAATGCCGGATTTTCGGGAACCGGCTACGTAACAGCCTTCGATAATGCGACAGATCAGGTAAGTATTACGGTCAACGCCACCGCAGGGCTATATGACTTGTCAATAGGGTACGCATCACCCCATGGCGACAAAGGGGTTGACTTTCAGGTAAATGATGAAAAAGGAAGTGGTACGTTAAAACAAACACTCGGGGGATTTAGCAATTCCGGTGCCGGGAAATTCCTGTTGACCGCCGGACTCAATACCATCACCATTTACCGAGGTTGGGGATACTTCGATATCGACTACATTCAACTGACGCCAACAACGGCCTCCCTGCCAATCAAGCCTTCAAAAATTCTGGTCGATGCGCAGGCTACGTTGTCAACGAAGGGATTGTTTTCGTATCTGGTCGATCAATACGGCAGTAAGGTACTTTCGGGCCAACAAGATGATGTCGAATATGTCTTAGAAAAAACGGGCAAAGAACCGGCTATTGGTTCGTTCGATCTGATGGACTATTCGCCCAGCCGGGTTCAGTTTGGCACAACGCCCATGCGTAATAGCGAAGCCATTATCGACTGGGCGAAGAAAGGTGAAGGCCGCGGGATTATCAGTCTGATGTGGCACTGGAACGCGCCGACCGATCTGATCAATCAAGCACCCGATCAGCTCTGGTGGCGGGGATTTTATACCGAGGCTACGACCTTTGATCTGGCGGCCGCCCTGGCCGATAAAAACAGCACCCGTTACCAACTATTGCTCAGTGACATTGACGCCATTGCCTTGCAACTCAAAAAATTTCAAGCAGCTGACGTACCAGTTCTCTGGCGCCCGCTGCACGAAGCCCCCGGCGGCTGGTTCTGGTGGGGAGCAAAAGGGGCGGGTCCCTTCAAGGAACTCTGGCAATTGATGTACAATCGACTGACCAATTACCATCAGTTGCATAACCTGATCTGGGTATATACGGGCACAGATACGATTAACCCCGACTGGTATCCTGGCGATCAATACGTTGATATCGTTGGCGAAGATATTTATGCGGATCCAACGGCCAACCTGAGTGGCAACTGGGCGAATGCGCAAGCCCTTTTCAACGGCAAAAAACTGGTAGCATTAACCGAAACGGGTAATTTGCCAAACCCCGACAAAGTTCGTGGATTTGCCACGTGGTGGTCGTGGTTTGCGGTGTGGACAGGAGCGGACTATATCAAAAAACAGCCGATCGATCAGTTAAAAGCGGTATACGCGGATGACGATGTGATCACGCGGGATGAACTTCCAAACTGGCGGCCACCTGTTACGCTAAAAGTGCAATATCAGGATGCCGACAAAGGCAATGCCAGCAACACGACGATCCGGCCAAATCTAATGCTGGTTAATGAAGGATCAACGCCAGTTCCATATAGTGAGCTTACGGTCCGGTATTGGTTTACGGCTGAAAATTACGCGGGTATCAATGCTTATATTGACTATGCCCAACTCGGCGGCAATAAAATCAAAACGACATACGTAGCCCTGCCCAATCCACGTAATGGTGCTACCGGGTATCTGGAATACAGCTTTGATCCATCGGCGGGCAATCTGGCAGTTGGTAATTCAGGCGTTATCCAGTCACGCTTTGTCAACAGCGATTATACGAACCTGAGCGAGCAAGACGACTATTCATATCAGGCTGCGACGAATTTTACTCTCAACAACCACATCACATTATACCGTACCGGTTCAGATGGTGTTGCGCAATTGATCTGGGGTATTGAACCCGATGTGGTCCCCTCGGTCGTGAAACTGAAAGCATTGACCCAGAACCGCAACAATGCAACGAGTAACAGCTCGATCAATACATTTATGAGCATCGTTAACGAGGGTAACGTGCCCATTTCCTACGGTGATCTATCAGTACGTTACTGGTTTACGGCCGAAGGAACGCAGAGTCTGAATTTTTTCATGGACTATGCCAAGCTGGGTAACGCCAATGTGACGGGTCAGTTTGTGCGGAACGCGGGTCGAAGCAATAGCGATACCTATTTGCAACTTAATGTCAAGCCAACCGTAGGCATGCTATACCCGGCAAGCAATACCGGAAATATTCAGTATCGAATTGCCAAAGCAGACTGGTCTAAATTTAACGAGAGCAATGACTATTCATACAAGCCCGCGGCAGCAATGGATACAAACAGTCACGTAACAGTCTATTACAAAGGTCAATTGGTATTTGGGACGGAGTCGGCTGTGCTTAGCACCGCACGTATGGCGGCTGATGAAAAAACAACTTCTTTACAAGTATCAGTGCTGGGAAATCCAGTAGTTGGAGAAAATGTCGAGGTGGACATTCGGGGTGCCGCGGGAGATGCGGTGTGGATGTCGCTAACTGCCGTAAATGGCACAACTATACTTGAAAAAAAGGTAGATCAAGCCGCTGAAATAGAGCGTCAAGTACTGCATTTGGGCAAAAGCCCAGGCATCTATTTACTACGTGTCAGTACGCTGAATGAGTCTTCAACCGTAAAAATCATCAAACTATAACCAGTTACCCCGACGCATCGGTCGGAGGTAAAGAATTTTATCCCATCGTATCAATAAATTCTAATATAATATGAAAGAAACTGTATTATTTGACAGAATCAATCAGTACAAAACGCTGACTTTAAATTCACTTTTTCTGGTCGTGCTAACTGTCTGCACAGCCGTTGCGCAGGATAGGCAGGTTACGGGCAAAATTACCGAGAGCCAGGGAGCCAGTACTGTACCAGGCACCAACATTACCATTAAAGGCACCACGACCGGTACGGTCTCGAACGCCGATGGTACGTATACGATCACCGTTCGAGATAACACGGCAACGCTGGTATTCAGTAGCGTCGGCTATACCAGTCAGGATATTGTGGTCGGTACAAAGTCAGTCATTGATGTAATTTTGGTGCCGGACATTAAGGCCTTGAACGAAGTTGTCGTGGTTGGCTATGGTACCCAGCAGCGGAAAGACATCACCGGGGCCATCAGTTCAGTAAGTGCGGCACAGATTGAGAAAGTACCGGTCACTACCCTGGATCAGGCACTTCAGGGGCGCTCGCCGGGAGTTCAGGTGACGAATAACGATGGTTCGCCGGGCGGTGGTGTTTCCGTTCAAATTCGCGGAACGGGTACATTTGGCGACAACTCGCCCCTCTACGTTGTGGATGGATATCCTATTTCTGGCGGTCTCAATACGTTGAATCCCAACGATATTGCCTCCATGGAAATACTCAAAGATGCGTCGGCAACGGCCATTTATGGTAACCGGGCTTCCAATGGCGTGGTGATCGTGACAACCAAGCGCGGCAAACAGGGCGCTTTACAAGTCTCGTTCGATGCTTACGGATCGATGCAGGCGATTCCCAAATTATATAAAGTACTGAATGCACAAGATTTTGCTTCGTTTGCGACAGAGATCGCTGACAAGGAGTCCTATCCGATTTTACCGGAATGGCGCAATCCATCCACATTAAGGAACATTGACTGGCAGAAAGAAGTGTATCAAACTGGCTACCGGCAAAACTATAATCTGGCCTTGCGTGGTGGCAGCGACAAGGTGCAGACTTCCCTTTCGCTAGGCTATTTTGATCAGCGGGGAACGATCAAATTTTCAAATTTCAAGCGTTACAATGGTAGCCTGAACCTGGATTACACGCCCGCCAAATGGCTAAAAGTTTCAACCAGCATGAAGTATACCCGCACGGGTGGTTTCGTCGGGTTTGGCTCGGGCCAGAATGGCGTTGGTAACCTGACCAAACTTGTACCCACCATGACAGGTAATCCATTAACGGACCAGGTTAAAGATGCCAATGGAAATTACGGCTACTATACCAAAGGCGCTACGGCGGTTTCGGGAAGTACCAACGTCATTGCTGATCTGGAAACCACCGACCGTGAACAGGAATCCAATAACCTGCTGACCACTACTTATCTGGAAATTACGCCTATTACTGGTTTGCGTCTGAAAACAAACTTTGGCTGGAACACCAGCGATGGATCGGGTTATTATTTCACGCCAACAAACAACCGGGTACTGACGCCGCCACTGGCCTTTTATTCTCAGAATGCCAGCAACACGGCGGAGTGGTTGTGGGAAAATACAATCGCTTATAGCAAAACATTTGGCATCCATTCGATTGATTTTGTGGGCGGGGTATCGGCCCAGGAAAATAGGTATCGCCAGAGTGGCGCCAGTGGCTCCGGACTAATTAGCGACGAACTGCGCAATGTGGGGTCCATCCAAACCGTAACGCCGTATGGCAATCAGCAGACTTGGTCGCTGGCGTCCCAGTTTGGGCGTCTGACCTATAAATTGCTTGATCGCTACATCATTACCGGTACTGTACGTAGGGATGGCTCGTCACGTTTTGGCCCGGGTAACAAATACGGCGTATTCCCGTCTCTGTCAGTAGCGTGGCGTCTGAAAGATGAACCTCTCCTTGCGTCAGTGAATGCTCTGAGTGACTTGAAGTTACGCGGTAGTTGGGGAAAAGCGGGCAACCAGAATATCGGGCTGTTTCAGTACCAGGGCATCTATAGTTCAGGAAGCAGCCGGATCGACAACCGGGGTTATGTGTTTGGGCAAACGAAAACGTATTACGATGGCCTTGTCCTGAGTGCGTTACCTAATCCGAATTTAACGTGGGAAAATCAAACACAGTCGAACATAGGACTGGACGCGTCTTTCCTCAATGGCCGTATCAATTTCACGGCTGATTACTACGTTCGCTCATCCAGCGGTTTCCTGCTGAACGTGAACGTACCAAGCCAAACGGGTTTTAGTACGGCCACCCGGAATGTGGGTAGCATTCGCAATAGTGGTCTGGAATTGGGGCTGGAATACCGCGAGTCGAGCCACCCCTTTAAATGGGGTGTCAGTGCAAACGTAACGACGGTTAGCAATAAGATTCTAAGCTTTGCCGACGGACTCACCTCAGTTGGTAACTTCTCCGATTTGGGGTTCCCGACCTTTGGCGGAAATCTCTGGACGACGTTTTCTCAATCTCAGGTGGGCGGTCAGGTGGGCGCCTTCTATGGCTTTAAATCAGCGGGGATTTTTCAGGCGAAGGATGAAATCAATGCCCTCAATGCAGCCGCAGCTGCTAAATATGGTGCTGGTACGTTTTATCAGGCATCATCTACAGCACCCGGTGACCGACGGTTTGTCGATACCGACGGGGATGAGCGTATTACCGACAATGACCGGGTGATCATCGGCAGCCCGATACCCAAATTTTTTGGGGGCGTAAACTTCGATGGCTCATATGGACAGTTCGACGTTTCAATGTTCTGGTATGCCTCTGTCGGGAACGATATTCTGAATTATGCGAAACGGAATCTGCAAAGTCTGGCCACCAACGGCGGCGTGGGCGTAGAGAACGTCAGCGAAGAGTTTTATCTGAACCGCTGGACGGAAACCAATCGCTCGACAACCTATGCTCGTGCTGTCCGGGATGATAAAAGCGGTAACACGCGGGTGTCGGATGCCTATGTAGAGGACGGTTCGTTCCTGCGCTTGCGGAACCTGCAAATCGGCTATACACTGCCAGCCACATTGGTACGCAAAATTACGTCTAACCGAATTCGGGTATATGTAAGCGGGCAGAATCTGGTTACGTTCACCAAATACACGGGCTTAGATCCTGAGATCGGGCAAGTTAGCGACCCGAACAATGGCAGCACGAGCGCGACGGTGAAAGGTGTTGATGTGGGCAATTACCCAACCTCACGCTTCTTTACGCTAGGCCTCAATGTGCAGTTTTAATCTATATCAAAATACATAAACTGAATATGAAATTATATAAAACAATCGGTCTGCTCGGTTTTCTGGCAGTGGTACTGTTGCCGATAAGCTGTAAGGAATCTTTCCTGGAACAGAAAAATACGCAGGGCATCACGGAAGATGCGCTGTTCAAAAAGCCTGAGGACGGCATTGCCCTCGTGACGGGCATTTATGATACGTTCCACGACGTCGATTTTACGCTGAAAGCCTTGTGGTATCAGGCCAATTTCCTTTCGCAGGATTTTAAAAACTTTGGAGCCGATACGTTCTTTGAAACCTATGAAGTGCCCACCGGTTTTGACGCGCTGAATATTTTCTGGTCAAGAGCGTATCAAGGCGTTGCGCGCGCTAACTCAGCCATCCCGATTATTGAAAATATGAAAACCAACAAGGTAATTTCGGACTCGCTGGCCAATCGGTTAACGGGTGAGACTTTGTTTTTGAGGGGTGTTTTTTACTATTACCTGGCATCCAATTTCGGGGGAGTTCCATTGGAGTTGAAGACCGTAACAGACGACGGCCGCCATCCACGAAATACGCAGGATGAAGTGTTCGCCGCTGTTGCCGCTGATATGCAAGCAGCGGCTGACCTATTACCCTGGCAGCAGGATTTGGCTGCGGCTGACATTGGCCGGGCTACCAAAGGAGCTGCCTTGGCTTATCTTGGTGATGCGCAGATGTGGTTGAAAAAATATGCCGAGGCTGCCGCTACGTACGAGCAGCTAACCGGCAAATACCAGTTGGAAGATAAGTTCGTCAACATCCATGAGTTCAATAATCAAAACGGTAAAGAGTCCATTTTTGAGATTCAGTACATTGCTGGTAGCGATATGTCGTGGGGACATGCGAACGACTCTCATTGGCTGGCAACCTTCGGAATGCCAGAAGAAGTGTCGCAATTTGGATACTCTTTCGCAGACAAGAAGCTGTATGATTCGTTTGAAGCGGGTGATACCCGGAAACTACCAACCGTCCTTGGTCCCGGCGATGCTCATCCCAGTCCGGCAATCAAGATTAGTGATTACCCGTTGGTAAAGCAAAACTACCCTGGCTTGAACACGTTGGGAACCGTAGCGAAACCGTGGAAAGGATCGGACGGGTTACGGTCGGGGTACTATGGCGTGAAAACTTGGCGTGACCCTGCTGCGACGGGAAATTCAGGTAATCCGGCTTATATTTTCAGCGGTCAAAACCTGATTCTGATGCGTTACGGGCAAGTGCTGCTGAGTAAAGCCGAAGCGCTATTTAAAAGCGGTAATTCTGCTGGTGCATTGGCGATCATTAACGGACAAATTCGCAAACGCGCTGGTCTTGGCGCAGCAGCCGGAACGGACGTAATGAAAATTCTGCTGGAAGAGTACAGGCATGAGCTGGCGGGTGAATTCTCGCTCTGGTTTTTACTACGCCGGTCGGGTGAGCAAGCCAAGTACGTAAAAGAACGCTATGGCATTACGGTGCCTCCCGGAAAAGACTTAATGCCTATCCCGCAACGACAAATTGCGACCAACCAGGAACTGGTGCAAAACCCAGGATACTGATCTGCCGTGCACTTTACAGAGTCATGAAATTTCACTACGTTCTTTATTTGGTATTTGTTCTGGCATCCTGCAAAGATGATACGTTATTTGAGGCCATTTCATCATCAAAGTCGGGCATTCAGTTTAACAATCTTATTGCTGAAAATGACTCGATTAACCCACTGGATATGGTCAATATTTATAACGGTGGGGGCGTTGGAATCGGCGATTTCAATAAAGATGGCTGGCCGGATATTTACTTCGTTGGCAACCGGGTTTCAAGTCGGTTATACCTCAATAAAGGGGCACAGGGGGCAACGTTTGAGTTTAGTGACGTAACCGAAAAGGCAGGGGTCGATGGCAAAGGCCGATGGGGAAGAGGGGTGGCCGTCGTGGATATCAACAATGACGGGTGGGAAGATATTTATGTCTGTAACACCCTTTCAAAAGACTCGCTGCAGCGTCGTAACTTACTGTATGTTAATCAAAAAGAAACAGACGACGGTGTTCCGATTTTTAAAGAATTGGCCGCTGAATATGGTTTAGACATCCATGTGCAATCTACGATGGCGAACTTTTTTGATTATGATAGCGATGGCGATCTGGATATGTACCTCACTGTTAATGAAGCCTCGCCAGAACAAAATCCAAATCAGTTTGGATTGATCCGTTTTGAAGGCCGACGTAGTACGGGACGTTTATTCCGTAACGATTGGAATGCTGCGGTTCAACATGCCCGGTATAGCGACGTGTCGTCGCAGTCCGGCATGTCGCTGGATGGCTTCGGGCACACGGCCACAGTGGTTGATCTGAATCAGGATGGCTGGAAAGATATAGCCGTAGCGAATGATTTTCTGTCCAGCAATATTCTGTACATCAACAACCAGAACGGGACTTTTACCGACCGTTCCCGTGAGTATTTCAAGCATACATCGCTGAACGCGATGGGGCAAGATATTGGCGACATCAACAACGATGGACTTGCAGATCTGGTGGAGCTGGACATGAATCCGGAGGATAATTACCGGAAGAAAATGATGATGATGGCTAACAACTACGCCAGTTACCTCAACTTTGATTTATACGGGTATCAGTTTCAATACGTTCGAAATACACTGCAACTCAATCAGGGGCCGCGCGTTGGGCCGAAGGATTCAATTGGTAGTCCAGTCTTCAGCGAAATCGGTTTTATGAGCGGCATAGCCCAAACCGACTGGAGTTGGACGCCCTTGCTGACTGATTTTAATAACGATGGTTTCCGGGATTTGATTGTAACTAATGGCCATCCGAAAGACGTAACAGATCATGATTTCATCGCTTATCGGGATCAACCCAACGAAACGACCACAAAGGCGAAGATTTTAGCCCAAATCCCGGTCGTCAAGATTCACAATTACGCCTATCAGAATACGGGTGATCTGACCTTCCGGGACGTCACGTCGGCCTGGGGCTTTGATAAGCCGACGTTTTCAAATGGCGCGGTTTACGCCGATTTGGATAACGATGGTGCGCTGGATATCGTCATCAATAATATCAACGACAAAGCACTGATTTACAAGAACAACGCCCGCGAACGGGATAAGGAAAACGCTCATTATCTGCAACTGACAATAGTGGGCGATAGCCTGAACGTTGCTGGTTTGGGTACGTTCGTATCCATTCACTACGCTGAAAACAAACAACAGGTCTATGAACATACGCCCTATCGTGGCTATTTGTCGACAAACCAGTTGATTGCTCATTTCGGTCTGGGCAACGTTGTGAAGCTTGACTCTGTCGTCATTAAATGGCCAAACGGGAAAAAGCAGGTTATTCAAAATGTCACAGTCGATCAGCGATTGACTGTGTCCAGTAAGAATGCGTCCATAAACTATGACTGGTCTAAGCCGCAACTGGCCGTCAACGCGCTGTTTACCGATGTTACAAAAGAAATCGGTTTAACATACCGGCACAAAGAATTTGACTTCATTGACTTTAACATTCAAAAGTTACTGCCTCATAAGTTATCGGAATATAGCCCGGGTCTGGCGGTTGGCGATGTTGATGGCAATGGTACGGATGATCTGGTAATCGGAGGAAATGCGCACGATCCCGCCCAAATTTTTTTACAGCAGCAAAACGGGAAATTCTCACAGCGGAACGTTGTACCGCAACAAGCCGTTCAAGGCGATTATAAAGACGAAGGCATTCTGCTCTTTGACGCCAATGGCGACTCAGCGTTGGATCTGTACATTGCGCGGGGCGGCTACAAAAATGCACCCAACACGACGGCTTATCAGGACAAACTGTATATCAATGATGGCAAGGGGAATTTTCAAGAAGCACCGAATGCCGTACCAACCAATCTCACTAGCAAATTTTGTGTTCGGGCTCTGGATTTCAACCGAGACGGAAAGTTGGATTTGTTTGTTTCTGGCTGCGTCGAACCCTGGCATTATCCCAAACCTGTGTCGAGCATTATTCTCCGAAATGATAGCAGGGATGGACAAGCCAAATTTACAGATGTTACAAAAGAAGTAGCGCCTGCCCTGACGGATATTGGCCTGGTTTGCGATGCCTTAGTCACGGATTTTGATAATGATACCTGGCCAGATCTGATTTTAGTCGGCGAATGGATGCCCATTACATTTTTAAAGAATAAGGATGGCCGATTTAACTCCATTACCGAAACAACCGGCGTTGATGACAAACCAGGCTGGTGGAATAGTATTGTCGCAGGTGATTTTCGGCACACGGGCCGGATGGATTACATCGTGGGCAATGCTGGCCTGAACACACTGTTTAAGGCAAGTGAACAGTACCCGGTGTACATAACGGCCAAAGACTTTGACAATAGCGGTAACTACTCTGCTATTCCGTCGCTCTTCTTGCCAAACCAGAATAGGGAGCTAAAAGAGTTTCCTATGCACGGCCGGGAGGATTTGATCAAGCAAATGAACAGTTTTAAAAAGAAGTACGGCAACTTCAAATCCTTTGCCGGAGCCACGATGGAGGAGCTACTGTCTGTCGACCAACGTAAAGGAGCCATTCGGCTGAAAGCGAACATGCTGCAATCCTGTTTTCTGCGAAATGAAGGCAATGGAAAATTCACGCTGATTCCTCTTCCCAAACAGGCGCAGATTTCTATACTGAACGGCATGGTCGTCGATGATTATGACGGAGACGGAAATTTGGATGTAGCAATAACGGGCAACGATTACGGCACCGACGTTTCAATAGGCCGGTATGATGCACTAAACGGGTTGGTATTACTGGGCGACGGGCATGGCAATTTCAATCCTCAGTCGATTCTACAAACCGGTCTTTACATTCCCGGCAACGGAAAATCGCTGGTCAAATTACGAGGTAGCCAAGGACGCTACATGATTATTGCCAGCCAGAATCGAGACGTAGTAAAGGCATTTGAATTGAAACGTAATGTCAGCAACATTCGCTTAAAGCCTTCGGATATGAGCGCCCGAGTGCAGTATAAAAACGGAAAAATTCTGAAACAGGAATTCACCTATGGGTCCTCATTTCTGTCACAATCCGGACGCTTTCTCACAATTGACAAAGATGTGACTAATGTCATAATTACAGACTGTAAAGGTCAGCAAAGGCAGTTGAAAGGCTATGAATGATTGCACTAATCTCCATGATGCCAGCAGGCTTAGAAGACACCATGACAACGGTGCAGCTTACGGATATGGTAGCGTATCTGAGCAGATTAAAGAAAATGTAATGCGACAACAAAAGTCGGGCTTACATCACCTGATATCTGTCAGACTACAAGGTATTTAACTGTTACAAATTCAAACTAAGATAAAATTTTAATGTACATCAATTTCAAGATGAATAGAATATCAATCGCCATAATAGTGTTCTTTCTTGCCTCAAACTCTGTGACCCGGGCTCAAAAACTAATAGACCCGAAGGCAACAAAAGAGACGGCTGCACTTTACCGGAGTATGCACGAGTTAGCCAAAAAGCATACATTATTTGGACATCAGGATGCTACGGATTACGGACACGGCTGGCGTGACGAACCGGGACGCTCAGATGTGAAGTCAGTTGTTGGATCACATCCGGCAGTAATTGGTGTTGATATTGCGCCACTAACGGGCAGATCTGCGGAATTCACCAAAAAGAGTGAAGACCGTCTAAGAAAGTTGGTAACCGATACTTATGCTCGTGGTGGAATTACAACCATATCCTGGCATTTCTCCAATCCAGTTTCCGGCGGGGGCTTTTACTGGAAAGATTCCGTTTCACTGCCAGCTGTTAAGTACATTATTCCGGGAGGTAAAAACCATCAGGAATATAAGGTCATTTTGCAAGGTCTTGCAGGGTGGTTCAAAAGTCTGAAAGGTGCCGAAGGAGACGCTATTCCGCTTATTTTCAGGCCTTATCATGAGTTTGACGGCGATTGGTTCTGGTGGGGCAAATCACATTGTACGACAGAGGAATTCAAGTCTTTGTGGCAATTCACTGCGGGGTATCTGCGGGATAGTCTGGATGTTCACAACCTGATTTATGCTTTTTCTCCTGACAATAAATTCAATAACAAAGCAGAATTTACTGAGCGGTATCCGGGCAACGACTGGGTTGACCTCGTTGGGATGGATAACTATGGAGATATGGGACGCGACGGCAAGTACAATCTGGACCAAGCGATCAAAAAACTCAAAATCGTAAATGATTTTGCCTTGGAAAACAACAAGCTGGCTGCTATGACCGAAACAGGGCTGGAATCCATTGTAAATCCTGTCTGGTATACCGAGGTATTGCTTAAAGTATTGCAAAAGAATAGGTTGAATCTGGCTTATGTGCTTGTCTGGCGCAACGATACCAGAAGTGAAACACATTATTACGCACCGTTTCCAGGACATCCCGCCGTACAGGATTTCAAGAAGTTTTATGACAACCAATACACGCTGTTTGAAGGCGACTTGAAGAATATATATGGAAGATAGCGCTTTTTATGGCTTGTAATAATAGGTAGGTCTTATCTGTTTTGAGGTTTCAACATGTATATGCTACTTGACACGGCATTGGATTTCAAAGATTACCTGCCGCTGAATAGCCCTTATCAATTTAAAATTAAGAGTAATGAAAAAAATCTATTTGAGCATGGCGCTTTTCGCTGCATTCACCAGCACAATAGCCCAGAAAAAATCGCCCGCGCCACAAGAATTAAACTACAAAGCTGATCTCAAAGCGACCGGTACAAGCGAGGATAAAACAAAACGCATCGACTCGCTGCTGCAAAGTTTTATTGACCAGAAGAAAGCGAGCAGCATTGTAGGTTTTGTTGCCAAAGGTGGAAATGTCGTTTACAACAAAGCATTTGGCTACAAAGACGTGGAAAACAAGGTGCCGGCTGCCGTGGAAGATTACTATATCCTGTTTTCTCAAACAAAAGCAGTGACGACCGTAGCTTTTATGACCCTGGTCGAGAAGGGACTGGTTTCGGTCGATGACCCGGTTTCTAAATATTTCCCCGAGATTTCAGACAAAGTGGCGACAGCCATCAAAGAGGATGGAACATTCGAAACAAGGCCAGTGAAGACGCCGATGACATTTGCTCATCTGATGTCGCACTCGTCCGGAATCAGCGCCGGACTGGTCGGAAAGGCACGTCGCGCCGAAATGGAGAAAAAAAGTGCCGCTGCAACCTCAGATACAACAACACCGGCAGGCCCGGGACAGCGAACAGGCGGGGCTGGCACGGCGAAATATCTCAAAGATGAGATGATCGCCCTGGCAAAATATCCGCTGGGCTTTGATCCCGGCAGCGAGTGGAGTTACCATATCAGCACCAATATGCTGGCATATATGGTCGAGCTTATATCAGGAAAAAGTCTGCGTGAATATGTCAAATCAACGGTTCTGGATCCATTGGGCATGAACGATACAGACTGGTACTATGAACCTTCGAAACTTAGCCGGTTTGTAAAGGCTTACAGTGACATAGACGGCAAACTGGTGCCGCAATCCAACAAATTTAGCGAGACCACGATCAGCGCGGTTCAAACTTATGCAGAGGGTGCTATCGGCCTGAATGGACCTATTGGTGACTATGCCAAATTCTGTCAGATGCTGCTCAATAAAGGCGAATACAATGGCAAGCGAATACTCAAACCGGAGACAATTGAGCTGATGACCAAGGTAAACCGACTGCCTGTTGAAAACTCAGGCGGTAAAGGGTTTCAGTTCGGGCTTGGATTTGAACTCTATAACGCAGAAAAGAAACCGGTTCCCGAAGTTTCCAACACCGCATTTGCCTGGGGAGGGTTGTACGGCACAGATTACATCATTGATCCTGAAAACAATATGATCGTGCTGTTTTACCTGAATATGCCCAAGCACGAGCCGATGTACAAGCCATTTCTCAGCAAAGCCTATCAGCTCTTCAAGTAATCGTGTCAACCATACAACATTGCCTAATTATTCAAGCCATTTCCTAATGTCAAAACCACGCGAATTCTATAATAGATATGCGATCATGAAGCCGGTACTATTTCTTTCAGCATTGTTAAGCTTGCTTATATCTATTGAAACTTCATTAGCGCAAACACCGAAAAAGCCGGAAAGTAACCGGTTTACCAAAGTGGTCCTTGCGCAAAGGCTTGAAGAGCCCATGCAGTTTCAGATCCTGAAAGATGGCAGGGTACTTTATGCGGAGCGGAAGGGTAAGCTGAAGGTTTATGATCCAAAGTCGCAGACTATGGAAATGGTGGCTGAGTTTGCCGTCAGTACAAAATATGTAAACAAAGCGGGAGAAGCCACCGAAGGGGAAGATGGAATGCAGGGAGTCATCCTGGATCCTGATTATGATAAAAATCACTGGATTTACATTTACTATTCCCTGGCTGGTGACGAGGCGAAAAACGTGCTGGTGCGCTACGAGTGGCATGGTAAGGAGTTACTGGAAAGCTCACGAAAGGTGGTTATGGAAGTGCCGGTTCAGCGCGAAGAATGCTGTCACGTAGGTGGAGGAATGCTTTTCGATAAAGATAAAAACCTGTATCTGACTACGGGGGATAATACATTTTCCCGCGCTTCCGACGGTTTTGCTCCCCTTGATGAAAGGCCGGGGGAATCACCCC
>CBIHPQ010000085.1:0-18499 GCA_966211825.1 uncultured Dyadobacter sp.
GTGTCTGTTTGTTGGTTTGTGTGGGGGGGCGGCGGGGCGGTCCGGCACCCCCCACCACTGTTTATTAGCTATCCTTTCCGAACGAGAGCTCCTGCAATGCGGGCTCGCCGGTTTCGATCAATTGGGACTCGCGGGTTTCGCGAACGAAATTCAGGAAGTTTTCAGCATTATTAATGAAATAGCTTGCAAACGCTTCGCTTGGTTCAAATTTATTAATGCTGAACACCAATGATTTGAACGGTGTTTCTGCCTGATTTTCCACTGCAAATTCTGCCGGAACATCATATTTGAAATCCTGGCCGAAATGCGTTTCAAAATCGTTGATAATGCCGTATTGGGTATTGGTGGTCACGTCTTTCGACATTAACAAGCCTTTCGCGCCGGTAATGAACACGTTATATGCATGGTAAATCGCGTCCGCCCATACATCCGATTGGAAGGACTCTTTCGCCAGGTTCAGTTTCTCCTGACCTTCGATGATGGTAGTCGCTACAAGGTCAACCAACACGGAAGCACATTCGCCGACACCGATTTCTGTTTTGAACAGTTCATCGTGGTCCCAGTCGCGGTAGTCGTCATCCTGTACAGTTGTGAGGTCCGCGAGCGGTTTCAGCAACTGGAAGAAGTAATTTTTAGTCTGACGCAGGTAGTATTGGTTGAAATACTCGCCGTCGAATGCATTTGCTTCATAATCATTAAAAAGCAGGCGCAACACTTCGGGGCCGCGTTTGGTAGGCACTTTAATAACCTTATCGCCGATCAGACCGATGCCGTCGCCGGAGAAACCGCCGCCCAGCAACACCTGCAAGGCAGGAAGTACCAGCTTACCATTCTTGATCGAGCTGCCGTGGAAACCGATATTGGCCGCATTGTGCTGGCCGCAACCGTTCATGCAGCCGCTGATCTTAATTTTAATATCCTGATTATAAATCATTTCCGGATATTCCTCGCGCATTACGTCTTCGAGTACGCGGGTGATACCGTAGCTGCTCGACATCGCGAGGTTACAGGTATCGGTTCCGGGGCAGGTGGTAATGTCCATTGCGCTGTCAAAGCCGGGGTTAACCAATCCCAGTTTTGCGAGTTCGTGGTAAATGGCTACCAGGTCTTCTCCTTTTACAAAACGAAGGATATAACCCTGGTTAACGGTAACTCGAATATCGTCAGCGGCATATTTACGGACCACGTCGGCAAGGCTGCGGGCGGTGTCGGAGTTCATATCGCCCAGCAACACGCGCAATTGCACGGCATACCAGCCTTTTTGTTTTTGTTCAAATGTATTGGTACGCAGCCATTTGGTGAAAATGTCGAGCTTGTCGGCATCGATGCTTTCCGCTGCAATTTTCAGGATTTCCGCTTCGGACAATGAAGGGCGTGGCGCGTGATTGATCGCCTCGTATTCATTGGTGCCAAAAAGGTCTTCCGGAATCTGGAATATCTTGTTACGTACTGCTTTGCGCTCTTCTTCCACCTTTTCCATCATGCCTTCGAGGCCGAGGTCGTTGAGGAGAAACTTCATACGCGCCTTATGGCGGCGTACGCGCTCGCCGTAGCGGTCGAACACGCGCAGCATGGCTTCAATGAAAGGGATAACCTTATCTTCTTCCAGGAATTCAAATGCGGTTTGCGCAGAGAATGGCTGTGCGCCAAGCCCGCCGCCGATCAGCACTTTGAACCCGCGCACGGTTTCACCCGCTTCGTTCTGGCCCATCTTCGCAATGAGGCCCACGTCGTGGATAAATGCCAGCGCGCTGTCTTTTTCAGAAGAAGAAACGGCGATTTTAAACTTCCGGCCCATATCCTGATTGATCGGGTTGCGCAGGAAATAGGAGAAGATCGAATGGGTGATCGGCGTAACGTCGAACGGCTCATCCGGATCGATACCCGCGACAGACGACGCCGTAACGTTACGGATGGTGTTACCACAAGCCTCTTTCAGCGTGATGCCCGCATCTTCCAGGTCGGCCCACAACTGGGGCGAATCCGAAAGCTTTACAAAGTGCAGCTGGATATCCTGACGCGTCGTCGCATGCAGGTTACCGGTCGCAAATTTGTCGGAAGTATCGGCAATACGTACCAACTGATCCGCCGTGATGCGTCCGTAAGGCAATTTGATACGAATCATCTGCACACCGGGCTGACGCTGACCATACACACCGCGTGTCAGACGGAATTTACGGAACGCCTCTTCCGGAGTTTCACCGGAGTAGAAACCACCGATTTTTTGTTGCAGGTCAACGATATCACGCTTCGCAACGGCGGATACTTTGTCAGAAATGATTAATTCGCTCATGATGATATTCTAATCGTCTATCGGGATAGTATATTTCTTTTACTCAATCATACAAGCCCCCACCGTCACATTGGATGTTTCGTCGATCAAAATCGCTGCGCCGTTTGCGCGGTTTTTCTGATAGGGGTCGTAGGCGATGGGCTGGGCTGTCCGCAGAACGATTCTTGCTACGTCGTTCAGTTTCAGGCTTTCAACCTCATCCAGTTTTTCGTATGAGTTGATGTCAATTTGATATTCGATACCACGGATCGAGCAGCGGGAACGTGCTGTGCCGTGTTGCAAAACGTATTTGTTACCTGGTTTCAACGTCTTCTTGTCGTCCATCCAGCAAACCAGTGCTTCGATATCCTGGCTAACGATCGGCGAATTGTTCACTGAAACAATGGTATCGCCGCGGCTGATATCGATATCGTCTTCAAGCAATATCGTTACAGACTCAAGAACAGCTGCCTCCGGTATTTCGTTTCCGCCAAACTCGATTTTAGCGATTTTAGACTCCCTTTCGGACGGCAAAACTTTGATCGCGTCGCCTTTTTTGAAGCTTCCGCTCTGAACGCGTCCCGCATAGCCACGATAGTCGTGCAGATCGTCGGTTTGAGGCCGGATCACATATTGTACGGCAAAACGGCCGTCTTCCAGGTTCTGGTCTTTCAACACATTCACGGTTTCGAGAACTGAAAGCAATGTTTCGCCGGTATACCAAGGCATGCTTTCCGAACGGTCTACGATATTGTCGCCGTTCAGCGCGCTGACAGGGATAATGGTCAAGTCTTTGATAGCCAGTTTCTCTGCAAGATCCTTATAGCTCTGGGCGATGGACAGGAAGGCATCTTCAGAGTTTCCTACCAGGTCCATTTTATTTACTGCCACAATCACGTGGGGGATACCCAGCATGGAAGCGATCAGTGAATGGCGGCGGGTCTGTTCCACTACTCCGTGACGCGCGTCCACGAGAATAATGGCCAGGTCCGCATTGGAGGCACCGGTAACCATGTTCCGGGTGTACTGAATGTGGCCGGGCGCGTCGATGCTGATAAACTTGCGGTTCGGCGTCTGGAAATATTTGTAGGCCACGTCGATGGTAATGCCCTGCTCGCGCTCCGAACGAAGACCGTCCGTCAGCAATGCAAGGTCGATTTCCCCGGCGTTGCGGGTTTTGCTGGCGCGCTCGATGGCTTCCATCTGATCGGCCAGGATATTTTTTGTATCGTAAAGCAAGCGCCCGATCAATGTGCTTTTGCCGTCATCGACGGAGCCTGCTGTTATAAATCTTAGTAAATCCACTTTTTTTTAATTTTGAATGACTGAATGAGTGAATGATTCATGATTGAACGTTTTTGCTTTTCTCATTCCTCCATTCTCCCTTTCCTCCTTACTCCCTGATCAGAAATATCCTCCCTTTTTACGGTCTTCCATCGCCGCTTCCGTCTGCTGGTCGTCGATGCGGGTTTCGCCACGTTCGCTGATCCTTGAAATCGTGATTTCTGCGATGACGTCGTCCAGGGTCGATGCTGCCGATTCTACCGCTGCGGTACAGGTCATATCGCCCACGGTACGGAACCGCACCTGGCGTGTTACGATCTGATCTTCCGGATCCGGTTCGATTACCGGTGTGTTGTTCAGGAGTTTTCCGTCGCGCAGGATCAGTTCACGCTCATGCGCGAAATAGATCGAAGGCAATGCGATATTTTCTCTTTTCAGGTAAGCCCATACATCCAGCTCGGTCCAGTTCGAGATCGGGAACACGCGTACGTTTTCACCTTTCTGAATGCGGCCGTTGAACAAATTCCAGAGCTCGGGGCGCTGGCGTTTCGGATCCCACTGACCAAACTCGTCGCGGAACGAAAAGATACGCTCTTTTGCACGTGCCTTCTCTTCGTCACGGCGCGCGCCGCCTATACATGCGTCAAATTCAAATTCTTCGATGGTATCCAGCAAAGTGAAAGTCTGCAACCAGTTACGGCTTGCATTCTTGCCGGTTTGCTCTTTCAAACCTTTTGCCTTGATAGTGTCCTCCACATAGCGAACGATCAGTTTCGCATTGATTTGTTCCGCCAGCTCGTCGCGGTATTCGATCGCTTCGATAAAGTTGTGACCGGTATCGACGTGCACGAGCGGGAAGGGGATTTTGCCGGGTGCGAATGCCTTTCTAGCCAAATGAACCAATGTGATCGAATCCTTACCTCCTGAAAACAACAGGGCAGGGCGCTCAAACTGGCCGGCTACTTCACGCATAATGTAAATGGCCTCTGCTTCCAGCTGATCCAGATAATCCGGAGCGCTGCGTTCACTAATCTCCCGTTGGATGTCGGAGGCCTCGTTCACTGAAATTGACATATTTTTGGTTATTGATTTAAATGTTAAAGGGCTTTAAGCGATAGGCTGTAAGCTTTAAGCTGTTTTACGCTGTAAGCCGTATGCTATCCGCCGTAAGCGTAAAGCCTATCGCTTACAGCTTATAGCCTACGGCTATTTCGCATGCAACCCGCATTCCTTCTTCGACTCGTCCTCCCACCACCAGCGGCCGGCGCGGAAATCCTCGCCTTCCTGGATCGCACGTGTACAAGGCGCGCAGCCTATGCTTACGAAGCCTTTGTCGTGCAATGGGTTATACGGAATACCATTTGATTTCACGTACTGTTTCACCTCTTCAAACGACCAGTGCAGGATCGGGTGGAACTTGAAGAGCTGATGGGCTTCGTCCCATTCGAGCCTCGGCATATCATGACGGTTCCCCGACTGTTCTGCCCGGATACCGGTCACCCAGATTTTCGCACCTTTCAATGCGCGGTTCAGCGGTTCCACCTTGCGGATAAAGCAGCATTCCTTCCTGTTTTCAATGGATTCGTAGAAGCTCAGCGGGCCTTTGGTGCTCACCATTTGCTCCACTGCCTCCGTTTGGGGATAGTATACCTTCACTTTGGTATCGTAGCGGTTATTGGTTTTTTGCAAAGTCATATAAGTCTCTGCGAAAAGCCGCCCGGTATCCAGTGTGAAGATGCCGATATTGATACTATTCTTTAAAATGAGGTCGCTGATCACCTGGTCTTCATACCCCAGGCTGGTTGAAAAAACGACTTCACCGGGAAAAAGATCCGCCAGTATCGCCAGCGATTCAATCTCACTTTTGCCTTCGATGGCAGCGTTTAAAGATGCTAATGTTTCGTTCATGGTGAATTGTCGGGTTGGTCTGCAACCCACTTTAATGCTTACTCCAATATATCACTTTTCACCGACACTTCCACGGCATGCGTGAAATCCTCGATGAGGTCTTCGATGTCTTCCAAACCTACTGAAATGCGGATCAAACCTTCGGTAATGCCTAATGCGGCCTTTTCATCGGGCTTCAATTTCGCGTGGGTTGTCGTGTTCGGGTTGGTGACGATCGTGCGGGTGTCGCCCAGGTTGGAGGATAGCGATGCGATCTCCAATGCATCCATGAATGCTGCAACACGCTCAAAACCACCTTCCAATTCGATCGTCACGATGGCGCCGCCGGCTTTCATTTGCTGCTTGGCCAACTCATGCTGCGGATGCGATTCCAGGAACGGGTATTTTACCGATTTTACATCCGGGTGCTTGTCCAATGCCGTTGCCAGCGCCAGTGCGTTGGATGAATGTTTCTCCATTCTCAAATTCAGGGTTTCAAGGCTTTTGCTGAGAACCCAGGCGTTGAATGGCGACATCGACGGCCCTGTCTGGCGGCAGAAGAAGCGCAACTCCTTGATATATTCTTTTTTACCTACTACCACACCACCCAAAACGCGGCCTTGACCGTCCATGAACTTCGTGGCGGAATGCAACACGAGGTCGGCACCGAAATCGGCCGGCGTTTGCAATGCGGGCGAGGCAAAGCAGTTATCTACGTTGAAAATAATGTTGTGTTTCTTGGCAATGCGGCCGATCATCGCAAGGTCTACCAGGTCCAGGCCAGGATTGGAAGGCGTTTCGAGATAGATCATCCGGGTATTAGGCTGCACGGCAGCTTCCCAGTCGGCTTCGCTGGCGTCCGCATCCAGGTAGGTGTGGGTAATGCCCCATTTGCTCAAAATCTGCGTAATTACCTGGTGCGCAGAACCGAACAATGCGCGGCAGGCCAGAATATGATCGCCGGTTTTCAGCAATGCAGCCATACTCGCAAACACGGCCGCCATGCCCGTTGCAGTGGCTACGCCATCTTCACAATCTTCCAGGATACAAACCTTGTCCACAAACTCCTGCACGCTCGGATTGGAGAAACGGCTGTAAATATTACCTTCTTCGGTTTCTTCAAAAAGCGCTTTTCCCTGCTCAGCACTTTCAAATGTGAAGCTGCTGGTCAGGAAAAGGGGAGTCGAGTGCTCGCGATACTTGGTTTTACCGGTTTGGGTGCGTATCGCTTTGGTTTGTTTTTTCATGATGTGGAAACTTCGGCTGTCTGCTGTCGGCCTTTTGATTAATAATTACTGACTATCCGGAATGCTCCGGCAATTTATAAGTTGCTTAAAACCATATAGATAATCCTCAGGCTTACGATGATGACGATCGTCCCGACCATGATCATCATGGTTTTGATCGGTAAGCGGCGGGATAGTGTGGCGGCGATGGGCGCGGATACCATACCACCAAGGATAAGGCCAAGCACCACCTGCCAGTGTGAAAATCCGATAATGCTGATGAATGTAACCGAGCTTGCCAGCGACACGAAGAACTCTGCCAGGTTTACGGAACCGATGGTGTACTTGGGATGTCTTCCTCGTGCAATCAATGTAGATGTCACGATCGGCCCCCAGCCGCCTCCACCGATGGAATCCAGCGTTCCGCCTGCCATCGCCAGCCAGCCAATCTTCCTGATCGGCTTTTTTTCAACTCGTTTCTTTAACGCTTTCTGGATAATAAGGATTCCCAGGATCAGCGTATATATTGCCACCAATGGCTTAATAATGTAAATGTACTGTTCAAGCGAAGAGAGGGCGTAGGCACCGACAATCGCCCCAAGCACGCCGGGGAACAGGATCTTCTTGAAAAGTTTGCTGTTCACATTCCCGAATTTCAGGTGCATATAACCTGAAACGCCGCTCGTAAAGATTTCCGAAGTGTGCACGCTGGCACTCACAGCCGATGGCGGAACGCCCAATGTAAGCAGGAAAGTGGATGCCGTAACGCCGTAGGCCATGCCCAATGCGCCGTCGATCATTTGCGCTACGAAACCGCCGAGAACATAATAAAAGAAACCCTCGCTTACTTCCAGCTCGTTCCAGAGCAGGGTCAGCCGGTCGTAGGTGAAAAAGGTGAAAAGCAAATGCCCAACGATCATCAATGCGATCGCGGAGAAGATATTAACGGCGATTTCGGTGCGGCTGCGTTTGCGGACGGTCGCTGCCCAAAGCTTGTTCTGGATCGTTTCCCAGGTAAGGGGGATTTTTGTACTATTTCTGGAAGTAGCCACGCCCGGGGCGGCATCCGCAACAGCCGTGGCGGCAGGTTGGAAGATATCGTCCGATTCCTCTGGCAGATCGCGCAGAAAAACAGCCTTTCCCTGGTCACGCGCAAGCGCAGCCAAACGTCGATCTTCCTCAGGATCACCACTTGCGATATAAGCAACTTGTAGCGATTCCCAGTTCTTTTCGTTGTTTTCAGTTGAGGGTGTCAAATCCGCCGCTTCCTTCAAAGTCTATGTAGTATACTATAATTATAGAGTAAACTTTCAAGAAAATAGCAAACAGAAGTTTGCTATTTCAGAGCGGCAAATTTAAGATCAATTTATTAGTTTTCAAAGAATAAATACGGAAGCCGCGCTAATAAACACGGACTTCCATCAGCGATACCGGTACGTGCGCATGGCTGTTTTGTAGCCTGATTTTCAGTGAGCGCGTCGTTAAAGGTTTGGTGAACGTCAGTGTTTTCTTAGTCAGGTGGTTGTCATTTATTGTTCCAATGACATTACCTGCATCGTCAAGCACTTCAATATCCTGCGCGCAGAAGGGCATTACAGTTTCGGGATGGACGTAAATCACGTTCTCCATCGGGTGGTCAAAATCGGTATCGAATACGAAATCGATTTTGGAAATGCTCTGATTATCATTCCAATGCAGGTCCAGTTCCGGATTTCTGTCGTCGATGGCGGCTACCCAGGCATTGGGGCCGGCGATAGGGCGGTGCCAGCCGTTTTTGAGGTTTTCTGTTCCAAATAGTTGAATGGGTTCGCTCAGTTTGAATGCAAGGTTCAAACCGGCCGGACGCCGTTGCGGGCACCAGAACTCGAAAGTGTCGACGCCGAGGTCTTCGGTAGGCTCCTGTTTGCCGTAGTTCGAAACGGCCGGGTTCGTAGCATTGAAAACCGTCACAAGCCCCGTGACGCGCTGCTCGCTGTACTGGATTTTGACATGCTCATTTTTCAGGAAGCACACAAATGCATAACATGCTTCGGGGAAATAGCTGTCCCATTCCAGCACCAGTTCGTGTTTTCCTGCCGACAGCGGGTAGCTTTTGCTTTCGAGCGTCACGTCGGGCGTGTGGTTGAACGGCTTGCTGCTTTTGCGGAGTTCCGTAACAAGCTCCGTGTCCTGAATTGCTTCGACCCAGACGGTGACGGCAGGCATTGACGCATTGACAGGCAGCATTTGCGCTACCGAATGAGCAATGGTCTTCCAATCATCCGAACCGGTCAGTTCTTTTAGTTCCAATGCCGACGACGCGCTGATTTTTGCGCTATTAACCAGGTTTTGCGGATCCCTAACCAGTGTTTGCGGCAAATACTGGCCCGAGCGCCACAATTCCAGTTGCAGCTCCTCCAAATGCTTTTCACCCACTTCCCGTGGCGAGCAACCATGTTTTTTAGCCATAGCAGCCGCAATGGCTACGGCCTGTCCGCCCGTTGCGCTTGTCGCCATCACACGCGTGGACGCAAATGCGACGTGTGTTGCGCTGATAATGCGGCCCGCGATAAAGAGGTTTTCAATGTTTTTACTGTAAAAACAGCGGTAGGGGATGCTGTAAACGCCTTTGCTATGCCACTGATTGCAGCCCGCCTGGTCGGAATACACGCCGTCGGCAGGGTGGAGGTCGAGGCTCCAGCCGCCGAATGCCACCGTATCGTCAAACACTTGCTGCTCTACCACGTCCTGCTGTTTCAGCAGGTAATCCCCCTCAAAACGACGGCTTTCACGCTTTCCGGGAATAGCACCGACCCATTCAAGCGTCATGTTTTCCGCCTCCGGAAATTCGCCGGAATTTTTAATGTAGTTCCAGGCCCCGTAAACAACCTTCCAAAGCTCCCATTTGATCTTTTCGGTGTCATGCACGGTATCCAGCCGGCCGCCATATTCCAGCCACCATAACCGGCAGCCGAAGTCTTTGGGATTGAAGGTTTTATAACGCGGGATTTCCGTAATGTCCTGCAAGGCAAACGAAGGCGGCACAAACTTCACCGGGCGGCCTATGTCTTTGGAATAGAAATACATAGAATGCCCCAGAAGCTCGCCATATGCTTTGTCCGGCGCAAATTTCTCCCCGAATTCCTCCGCAGACTCGGCCCCCATTCGGAATGCGGCGCCGGCCAGAAAACCTACAATCCCATCTCCCGAAGCATCGCAGAACAGGGGTGCTGTCAGGGTATATTTGGTACTGTTCTGGCTGCAAAATGCGTGTACGGTCTCGATCTTGTCGTCATTTTGAGTTTTGTCAAGATCATAGACAGCGGTGTTCAGCAGCAGTGTAATGTTCTCTTCCTGTGTTACTTTTTCCAACAAAACCGTGTCGAAGATCAACGGGTTGCCGTCGGGGTTGCGGTAGGCATTTTCAAGCATAATTTCATCAATTACGCCGCCTTCGCGTGCCCAGCGGTTGTTGTTGCCCATATGCGAGGTAGCGCCCAAAATCCACAGCCTCACCTCACTCGAACAGTTGCCGCCCAGCACGGGCCGGTCCTGTACCAGTACCACTTTCAATCCGGCCCTCGCTGCGGTAATCGCTCCGCAGGTACCCGTCAATCCGCCTCCCACAATCACGAGGTCTGTCGCCAGCGCTATGGTTTTTGGTTCTCTTTTGTGTGTTGATTCTCCGATTATCATCTTGTCAGCTCTTTTAATCATGTTTTGCCAGCCTTTTCGGGCGGCATTAGTTAAGGTCAATGTCAGTTTGAATGGTAGTAAAGCCGGTCGGCCCTGTCACGGTGAGATGGATATGCTTGTCAAACCCACGGACCGGTATCGAGATCTCCCTGCTTTCGCCCGGGTTGAGGTCCGGCAATGCAATGCTTGTGCTGCCGGCTTTCAGTATATATCCTTTTAAAGAACGCGTCGGGAAATCGCCGCGGGATGTTACCTTGACAGTCAGCTGGTGCACGCCCTGATCACCCGTTTTTAAACCAACTTTTTCAATAGCCACGGGCGAAAGCTCCCGCTGATGTACAGCATAGGCCTGTCTCGGGGAGCGGTCGGGCCCCACAATGCCCCACGGGCGGAAGCCATTCACATTGGTGCCGAACAGCTTGCTGCGGTAGTCGTTGTACGTCCACCACGAAGCACCCGCTACAAATGGACGCTTCCGGACTTCGGCCATTACATCGCTCAAATGCTGCGCCTGGCCGGCTTCGCCACCTTTGCCGTCGGAACGTGTGCCCCATTCACTGATGAAAACCGGCTTGTCGGGGTAAAGCATATGAATGTGGTCAAGCGCCTTGGCGTGGCCGCCATAGGTATTGGTGGAAACAAAATCGACATACTGGCTGGCCTCGTCTTCCGGCTTCGCGGGTAGCGTGTTCAGGAGCATGCTCGCGAACGTGTATAGGCGCGTAGGGTCGAGCTCACGTGCGTAGGCGATCATATCTTTCGTCCAGCGCTGGCCGGCGGCAGTGGTAGACCCATATTCATTACCGACACTGTACGCGATCACGCTCGGGTGGTTCCAGTCGCGCTCGGCCATTTCGCGGAATTGCGACCGGAATTTCGTCCGCATCGAATCATTGTCCATTTGTTTCGGGGTAAGCTGCCAGTTACCGGCTTCGGTGATGATCAGCATTCCGTAGCGGTCGGCCAGGTCATAGAAGTATTCCGAAGGCGTGTAATGCGTAAGCCGCTGAAACTCCATACCAGCCTCTTTCATCAAACGGAAGTCCTTTTCTACCAGCCAATCGGGTTCCAGCGAGCCCAGGCCCGGATAATCGATCACGCGGTTGCCACCACCGACTTTGACGGGCTTTCCATTCAGAAGAATCTGCGCATGACTGACCTCAATTTTCCGGATCCCGAAATTCGAAGCGAGCGTGTCGGCTCCCACCACGGTTTTCAGTTCATAAAGATTAGGCTGGTCCAGGTCCCAAAGCTTCACCTGCGCAGCCGCCAACGTTGCTTCGGCTTCCAGGAATGCCGTTTGTCCGGCCGGGATGCTCGCAGTTTTGGTTTTCCATTTTAAGGTCAAAGGTTTTTTATCCTGCCAAACCGTCAGATCGATCTTAGGCGACGAAGCGCTTGAAGACGCATTGCGGACCCTCACTTTGGCTTTCACCATGGCAGTACCTTTGTTCAGATCGGGCAGTGTCTCGATCTTCACATTTTCGGCATAAACCTCCGGCTCGATGGTCAGGTAAACCGGCCTGACAATACCGCCATAGTTCACCCACCCCACAAATCCGTCGTTGATATCGCCCTTATCCTTAATGCCGGGGATCGTATTCGTTTTCCAGGTGTCGTTGTTTACTGCCACCACGAGCAGGTTGTTTCCATCTTTCAATTGCTCCGTCACATCGAAGCTGAACGGGGTGTAACCGCCTTCATGCTCGCCGACCTTCTGGCCATTCAGCCATACGTTGGTCTTATAGTAAGCGCCGTCGAAATGCAGGACCACCCTTTTCCCTGAAACCGGTTTCCAGGCAAAAGTCTTGCGGTACCAGGCCGTTCCCGTATAAAAGTCATAGCGCGGGTCGGTCGAAAAGCAATGCGGCACCGTCACCTTATCCTGGCGGCTTTCCTGTGCGATGCCGTCGCGGTACCACTGGTTGGCGATACCCAGCCCGGCCGGGTCGAGCAGGAACCACCATTCACCATGCAGCGGAATCGCATTGGGCTGCCGGATGTGGTATTGGGCTGCATTCAGCTGGGCGGCATCCCGTTGGGCTGCATTCAGCTGGGCGGCATCCCGCTGGGCGGCATCCCGTTGGGCTGCATTCAGCTGGGCGGCGACCTTCGTGCAATGAAGTGTTAGTAATATTGAAAAGATAAAAAGGGCTAAGCGTTTCATTATGTGGATGTCGTTCGGTTATGGTTTTGTTTTATTAGCGATTGAATTTTGTTTAATTTGTAAAAAGCGATTTCAGATATGGCAACTTCACACACCGTCCCTACCCGTTTGAGCAACTTGCAAAGTGAATTGCTGAAACTTTATTCCTATAATGTTTCTGATGAACAGCTAAGGGATATTCAGAAAATGTTGGCTGATTATTTTGCCCGGAAAATTGATTCAGAAATGGATCGGCTGTGGGAAGCGAATGATTGGAGCGAACAAACCGTTGAGTCTTGGAAATCGGAACATATGCGTAGCAAAACTTCCAAATGAGGATTGTGCTCGATACAAATGTTCTGCTGATTTCTCTTCCCATTAAATCCAGATATCGTCCAATTTTTGATAAGAGATGGCGACTTCGATCTGGTTGTCAGCAATGATATTTTACTGGAGTACCATGAGAAAATTGCGGAGAAAACGTCCCCGGAAGTGGCCGATAACGTTCTTAAATTGATTCTATCATTGGAAAATTGCTTGTTACAATCAACATTCTTTGAATGGGGGTTAATGCACAATGACGAAGACGACAACAAATATGCAGACTGTGCCATTGTTGCCAACGCCGACCATCTTGTTTCGGAAGACCGACATTTTAATATCCTTAGGGACATAGATTTTCCCAGGTTATCTGTCATCAGGGTAGACGAGTTTCTTCAAATGCTGAATTCTCAATAGTAGTCAGCTTCACCTTTCGAGCCGCCGAAAACGGTATCAATGCCGAAAGCAACACCACCACAGCAACACCCGCAGTCACGAACGTTCCCTCGGTAGTCAAAAAGCTCAGAATGAACAGCATTACCGCTGTGAACAGCAGCGCCGCGGCGATTACCTGCAATCCGAAACGGTTTTGCTTTTTAATTTCCAATGCTTCTTCCGCGTCCATTTCCACGGCATTCTGCCTCCGCTGGTCCCTGGAAAGTGTATAAATCGTGTATTCATCGGCGATCATGTCTTTGGATCGTGCCCAAAGTTCGTAAGCAAGCAGCAGCAGCAGCGGCAGGCCGACACCCACGATCGTTTCCATTCCCCGGGAGAGTTTGAAGTCCAGCAGGGTCGGGGCGAGCGTTTTGAAAAACAAATTCACACATAACCCGATACCCGTGATCCAGAGCGTAGTCCGGCCGTTAAGCCTCTTGGAAAACAATGCCCAAAGCGGAGGAGCGAGCAATGGCCCCCCGGAGATGGCGGAAATGCTGAGTACCACCTCCACAATGCCTCCCGCAGACGGTACCAGCAATGCGATGCCGATCATACCCAGCCCGAAAAACCAGGACGAGCCGCGCGCGACGCGGATCAGCTGCTTGTCGGAGGCGGCCGGGTTCACCATCCCTTTATAAATATCATTGGTAAAAACGGCCGATACCACATTCAAAGCCGTGTTGGCGCTGGCGGAGGTGGAGAAGTACATGCCGGTAAGCATCAGGCCGAGCAAGCCGGGAGGTAGCACGAGTTTGCAGATCATCAGATAGGCGTTTTCAGTGTCCAGGCCCGACAATGTGGGGTTAATGGCTTTGTAAATCATCGGCGGGAACATCCAGATCACCGGGCTGATCAGGTACAATCCCGCGAAGAGAAATGCTACTTTTTTGGCCGATTTCTCACTGTCGACGCTCGTGTAGCGCTGCACCATCGTCCAGTTCCCGCCGATGTAGCAAATGTGGTAAATCACAAATGCGGCCACGAAGCCGAGCGTGTATTCGCCATTGAGCAAATTGAAAAAGTCATCGGGTATATTGTTCGTGAAGCCTTCCCAGCCGCCAACCTTGTCGAACGAAAGCGGCAGCAAAATGAACACCGCCGCGGACAGCACCACAAATTGCAGAATATCCGTCACCATTACCGCCCAAAGGCCGCCCACCGCCGTGTAGGCGATCATGAAAAGCCCCAAGCCGATCGTGCAGGGCACCAGCGGCAGGTCCAGCGAAGCACTCACCAGCTTGGCCACCGGGTATAGCACCGAGCCTTTGATAAACACCGAGACCAGCGTGAAAATGAAGATATAAGTCTTTTGAACGGGCAGTCCGAGGCGTTCGCGGATGAACTCGGCGGCAGTGAGCGCGCCCGTACGTTTCCAGCGCGGGGCGAGGTAAATAGCGGTGATCAGCGCGCCGATGCACATCGTCCATTGAATGGTAATGGCCACCCACCCGTGTTTGTAGGCAATGGAGCCCCAGGCCACAAAGGTGCCGGCAGAGAAGAAGCTCATGAACAGCGACAGTCCGCCGATGAACCACGGCACAGCCTCGCCGCCCGCGAAAAACGACTTTAAATTGCGCCCCGTCCGGGCAAAAAGCATCCCGATGCCCATCACGAATGCGGAGAATACGAGAATGACAATGGTATCGGTGGAGTTGGTCATAAAAATGGCTGTAGGCTGTAAGCTATATGCTATAAGCCGTATGTTTGATGGTTGTTGTTTATGGTTCTCTAATGCTTTTGCCTACGGCCTATTGCTTATAGCCTACAGCCTACCGCTTATTGCTTACAGCCTATTGCTTATAGCTTACAGCCAACGTCCTGCTTCCGAATGCGGGGAGTTTTATGTTCGTGATTGCGGCTTTTTGGTTCGTTTCGGCCCATTTTAGGGTTAGTGGCGCATTGCTTTCCGACACTTTGCTGTTGTCGATTTTCAGGTTGAAGCTCGTGGGTTGCGGGCTGTTGTTGAGGAGTGTAATGTAATAGGTGTTTTTGGTTTCGGATTTTGACACGATAGGATCAATAGACGGGCTGTCCGCGGCGACGAAGCCTTCTTTAATCACCAAACTGGCCTTATCGCCGAAAACAGTGCCGGGCGCGAAGCCGTACGTTTGGTGCGGGCCAACTTTGGGCGTCACAAAACCGCGGGGGAACAGCACTTTGCCGTCCGACCGCAATGCGGCTTCCGAGAGCAGGTAATCGGTGATCCAGCCTACTTGCCACCACGCGTGGTGCGGGTAGGGACCTGCGCCGCGGTTCATGGCGTTCCAGTAGTAGGAAGCAACGCTCGTTTTGCTGTCCACGAAAGCGTCCCGGCCAATGGCCGATGCCCGGGCCATATCGGCAAAGAGCTGCTCGCCCGTAAGCTGGTATATGCGGATGAACAAGCCTGCATGGCTCGCCAGCTGAATAGGCCCATGGCGAGTCGCCGAGCCGAAAATGCCGCCATGCTCAAAACTAAGGCCGGTTTGGCTGATCTCCCAGTCTTCACGGGCAACGCCATTCACTGTCTTGGGTTTGTGATCCGCGATAGGGTGTGTGTAAATGGAAGAGGTATAAATTTTAGCGCAGGTAATGGCGGCTTCCTGGTATTTTTTGTTTTGGGTTAAATCAAACAAATCCAGCAATGCCTGCGCCGACTGGCCGGTTGCAAAGTCGGGTGCGTAACGCGCGTCGCCGCATACGCCCAGGAAAGCGCCTGTTTCGACGGCATTTTCAAGGAACCAATCGGCTCCTTTTTCGGCGGCTTTCAGGTATTTTTCGTCTTTGAGAATGCGGTGCGCCACGATCAGGCCGTAAAAAGTCGGTCTTACATCTTTAATATCCTTGAAAATCTCCTGCTCGGTCTTGCGGTCGTAAGCGACGGCAAAGCTGCCGTCTTCGCGCTGCCAGCTCAGCAGTTTTTCCGCGCCAATGCGCAGCCGCTCCCTCAATTCCGCATTATCGGGTTCGAAAAGCAGCATATTGCCCACATCGAGCATTACATAATAGGTCAATGCAATAGGCTCTACCACCTCGCCCCATTCTTCCACGAACTTTTTCTTTTTTACCAAATAATACTGGCCCTCGACGGCACCTTTGAAAAAACCTTCGTCGGTTTGCTGCTGCACGAGTTTGAAGTTCTCTGCTGGCGGAAGCACTTTTTGGGTTAGTTCGGGATCTTTGGTGGCATTGGCGAGCATCCACATGGCGCCGTAATCCGAGTTTTTCATCGCATCCTTATCGGAACCGACCACGCCGCCCAGGTACGACTGCGCGCCGATCTGCTTACCTTTAAACTCCTCGATATTCCAGAGCGATGTCTTGGGATCGGTCAGGTAATGATGCATTTTTTCGATGCGGTCGGTCAGTGCCTGCTTGCTTTGGCGGAGCGCCAGGGTCTCGCGGAATTTGTAAATATCCACGGCCGCATGTTTGGTAGCCTCGAACCAGTCGCCGGCGATGAGGCTGTAACGGAAAGTGTACGAAACCGATTGCCCGGCCTCCATTTCCGACTTTTCTTCTCCCAAAACCGGGTAATACAACGTCGGCGAGAGCTGTGCTTTCCGGTTCATATGCGAGAGGCCCAGATGCCAGTCGATCTGCGTGATCTGGTCCTTCACCCACGGGTCGCGGGCGAGGCCTGGCTCGGGAACTACCGACAGGGTAATGCCGTCCTTACTGCTCACGAGCGGGCTCAGCGTGGAGGCGCAGCGCTCGCGGTACACCACGGGGCGGTCGGGAATGCCGTGTCCGTAGGCATAGGCCAGCGCAAAGTTCTTTTGCATGAAATTCCCCTGAAAATACCCGGGTACCGACACCCAGCTCATCTGTTCCAGCGGCAAAGCGGCAAGGGTAGGGGAAGCGAGTGAGAAAAAGCCCTTTTTCTTGGCATTCAGCGTCATTTTTACCTGAATATCATTCGGGAAACGCGGGTCGATCTGACAATGTGCAGTGACGGTAGCGACATCTGTTTCGGATTGGAATTCCAGTCCATTATCTTTTGCAACACCTGTTTTCGGGAAAAAATGAATGGCCTGGCCAGCGGTATTCAGCGCCACGCCGGTTGTGCTTTCTTTCCATTGGGTTTGCTGGTAATGGTAAGAATCCTCCGGGAACTTGCCGCCGGTAATCTTTTCGAAAGTTTCAGCGGATTCGGTGGACGGCTTGGTTTCGGAATACAGCAAAGTGTACTCGCCGGATGGCGCCGCTACCTTGGACCACCGGCCTTTTTGGTTCACGGAAACTTCCTCGATTTTCAATGTACCATCGGTTTCACGCCATTGGACGCGAATGGAATTGTTGGTCAATGCTTTCACGGAAGTTCGCTGGGCCGGGGCTTGCAAAACTGTGAGAACGCTGAGTAAAATAGGTAGTAACAGGGTTATTCGTTTCATTTTTCCTGGATAAGGTCTTTGATACCGTCGGTTGCGAAGGACATTAGCCGGCCTTCTTCATTGGTGAAAAGCAGGTACGCGTCGATATCTTTCCGGTTTTTTAAAAAGGTTTTGGTCGATTCCAGCCCCATGACGAAGAATGCGGTATCGTAGCCGTCGGCGGTGATCGCGTCTTTGGCAAATACCGTCACGCTCAGAAGCGGCGTCTGTTCCATCTCGCCTGTGCGGGGATCGATGATATGGTTATAGGTAATGCCGTTGTGGGTAATGTGGTTGTGATAATTGCCCGCGGTGGTCATGGCGCGGTCGGTAAGTTGTACTGTGGCTGCCAATGCGGCAGGTTTAAGCGGGTTTTCAATGCCGGTTATCCAGCAGGTATCCCCGTTTTTCATCCCCGAGCAAAGCACTTCCCCACCGATCTCGACCATAAAGCGGTTGACATGCTGACTTTTCAGAAATGCTCCGAGGATATCCACCGAATAACCCTGCGCAATGCCGTTGAAATCCAGCTTCACACCGGGACGTGTTTTAATTTCCTGGTCGTTAAATTCAATTTGCCTAAAACCCACCCATTGCAGCAGGGAATCCACGTTCACATCCTCCGGATCTATATTCTTTTTATTCCCAAAACCATAAGCTTCCGAAAGCGGCATGATCGTAGGATCAAATGCACCGCCCGTCGCTTCATGGATTTCTTTTGATTTAACCAAAACCTCATAAAACCAGGGCGAGCGGAAAGAATGACTTGCATTTGCATTGAATGTAGAAAGCTCCGAATCCGGCCGGTAGAGCGAGAGGCATTTGTCGAAATTGGTCAGGATGGAGTCGATCGCGTGCTTGAAATTGCGTTTTTGCGGGTCGAAATAGCGGATAT
>CBIHPQ010000086.1:0-18484 GCA_966211825.1 uncultured Dyadobacter sp.
TAAGAAATGTTTAGAACTACGAGCAATAGCCGTTTGGATTTTGTCTGGATGTAATTTTGCCAAACAGGGTGCAAAGGTACACACTTTTCGTCTGAATAACAGTATTTTACAATTAAATAATTGTTATCCCCTTAAAAACAGCTTTTAAACTGAGAGAAGTGCAAAAAGTGCAGGAAAATGTCAGGAGGTTGCAATTTGCCTGTACGATTTTCCCGTCATTTTGCATTCGCCCGCGGCTTTTGTTAATTTGTAAAGATTGAATGACCATTTAACTCGATTATGAAGAAGAACATACTGGCTGGAATACTCCTGTCTGTGAACACTTTGGCATTGGCTCAGGAGCGCCTGCCGCAGGAGCGCCTGCCGCAGGACCGCCTGCCGCAGGACGATGCAGCCAAATATGCGGCTAGCATAACCCCCTCAGACCTAAAAAAACACCTGGTAATTATTGCATCCGATAGTCTGGAAGGTCGTGATACAGGCTCGCCGGGGCAAAAAAAGGCAGCGGAATATGTTTCGAAGTACTACCAACAATATGGCTTACAGCCCATTGCAGCCGATGCCGGCGGATCCAAAAGCTATTTGCAGAAATACAAGCTCTACAAGCGCAGCTGGGGTGAGGTGTATGTGAGGGCAAATGGCAAAAAGTATGAGTTTAATAAGGATTTTTACCTGAATGGACTGCTCGATGTCCCTGAGGAAATCAGCAGCGACCTCATCACAGTCGGTTACGGGATTGAGGACGAGCATTACAGCGATTATGCGGGCGTCAACGTGAAAGACAAGTCGGTGATCCTTTTCGATGGCGAACCCAGGACTTCGGGAGGCAAATACCTGATCAACGGCAATGCAGAGAAAAGCAAATGGAGCGGGCCGGTTTCGTGGCAGGTGAAAGCAAAGCTGGCGAAGGAGAAAGGTGCGAGATTTGTGTTCATTATAACCGATAAAACGGGTGAGGACCTCGACAAGGAAATCCGGCAGCGCGCCGTAATGGCCCGCCGATTTAGCGCCCCGACTTTGAAGCCGGTACAGGAAAATCCGTCGGGAACGGCTGCATTTACCGTTTCTGCGAATGTGGCGGCCGAGATAATGGGGACTTCCGCTTCGAAAATCAATAAATTGAAATCGGAGATCGACAAATCGGGCAAGCCTGTGTCCAGGAACTTTACGGGGACTGTGTCACTGAAAGTCGGCCGGGTGAGCGAAACCATCGATACGGAGAACGTGGCCGGCTTTATGGAAGGCACGGATAAGAAGGATGAAGTGCTGGTAATCAGTGCGCACCTGGATCATATCGGCATTTCTGAAAATGGGGAAATCAACAATGGGGCAGACGACGACGGGTCGGGAACGGTAACATTGCTGGAACTCGCCGAGGCATTCAGCAAAGCGAAAGCGGAAGGTAAAGGGCCAAGAAGGAGCATTCTGTTTCTCAATGTAACGGGAGAGGAAAAAGGGCTGTTTGGTTCGGAATATTATTCCGAAAACCCATTGTTGCCGCTCAAAAACACGATCGCGGACCTGAATATCGATATGATCGGCCGCGTGGACGAAGCGCACAAGAACGATCCGAAATACGTATACCTGATCGGTTCAGACAAGCTTTCTTCAAAATTGCACGAGATCAGCGAGGAAGCGAACAAGAAGTATGTCAACTTCAAACTCGACTACACTTTCAACGACCCGAAAGATCCCAACCGTTTCTACTATCGTTCGGACCACTACAACTTTGCCAAAATGGGCGTTCCCGTCATTTTTTACTTTACGGGCGTTCACGAGGATTACCACCGCCCGGGCGACGATGTGGAGAAAATTCTGTTCGACAAGCAATCAGAGATCGTGAAACTGGTTTTTCATACCGCCTGGGAGCTTGTGAACCGCGACGAACGCATTGTCGTGGATAGTCATAAGGAGTAATTTTTGGGAGAATGGAGGAGGGAGGAAAGGGACAAGGTTTTTTAAAATAAAACTAATGCTTGAAATATGAATAGGATTTTGTTTTTGCTGGTGTTCTGTGTTTCAAGTATGGTTTTGCGGGCGCAGGTGCCGGCTGAGAATTCGCTGCTGTGGGAAATCAGTGGCCGTGGATTGGCCAAGCCTTCTTACTTGTTCGGGACCATTCACCTCATTTGCCCGACGGACTTCTCCCTGAGTGATTCGTTAAAAAGTACCCTCTCACGTACGCGTCAGGTGGCGCTCGAAATGGATATGGACGACCCGGGCATGATGGCCGGGATGATGAAAACAATGAATATGAGTGCGGGTAATGAGTTAAAAAAGCTCATTACCACGCAGGAATACGAGCGGCTCAATCACTTTTTTCAGGATTCGGTGCATGTGGGATTAGCGATGTTTGAGCGGGCGAAGCCGTTTGTGCTGATGGGGCCGCTGTTCAACACCCTGCTGGACTGCCAGCCGCAATCATACGAAATGGCACTCGTCGAGCTGGCAGGGAAGCAGCAGTCAGAAGTGATCGGCATCGAAACTCTGGAAGAACAAATGGCCATTTTCGATACGATTCCCTATAAAGACCAGGCCAAAATGCTCCTTAACCTGATCGACAGCCTACCCGCGGCGAAAAAAGAATTCAAAAGTCTTGTTGCATTGTATAAGGCGCAGAATATCAACGAGCTGTACCAAATGACTATGAAGAGTGAGTTTGGCATGGAGGGCAACGAGGAAGTAATGCTTTTCACCCGCAATCAAAAATGGATCCCCCGCATTCGCAGGATCGCCAGCGCCAAGCCGACGTTTTTCGCAGTGGGCGCCGCGCATTTGGGCGGGGAGCGGGGAGTGATTGCTTTATTGAGAAAGGAAGGGTTTCAGGTGAGGGCGGTAAAATGATTATTTTATGATAAAGATTTATACACACAACTATGCAATTACACACCTATCCTTTGTTGAAAAACGAAGACTTGAAATCTTACTACTTTGGAGCACAGGTCCGAATGGTACAATTAAGAAGATTATTATTTTTCAGGTGATTGATCCTGAGGAAGAGTTGTATAACCTGGCATTCGGAGATTTGCTGGCTGGTAGTGACGTTATAAATGATATTGCTGTCACTAACAACGGCGATACCAAGTTGTACTCGCAACTGTTGGAAAAGCAGTAGTCGAATTTTTCGAAGATTTTCCAAAAGCGGCTGTTGTAGCTACTGGCAGTACATTTGCGCGAACTCGGCTATACCAAATCAATATTTCAAAATTTATTGGGGAGATTTTACCGGAGTTTGTGGTAAAAGGCTATTTAAACGGGCGCTGGGAATTGTTCGAAAGGAACACAGGCTATGAAGCTTTTATGTTGGTAAAGAAAAGTTTAACTTTGATTTAAACAAAGTTTGCACCACTATGGAGATGAAGCGCAAGAGTTTAGTTACCAAGGTCGATGAAATTAAGATCGACCCCAATATGCCTGATTACTCAGATGATCCATTCTTCATGGAGAAGAAAAGGAAGATGATTGAGTTTTTGAAAGAGCATCCGATCCCCAAAAGAATTGTTGGGAAACTATAAAAACTAACAAGACTAGGCTAGCTTAAAACGCCGAAATCCACTGCGTCAGCCATTCAGGGCTGAAAAACAACATTAATAAAGCTATAAGGAAAAGCCCGGCGATCAGTTTGCCCGATGCGCTGTTGTTGCTCACGACCGCCTCGGCACGTACTGTTTTGAAAAACTACAGATAAGGCAGTCGCATGTAGTAAGCGAGGGAAATGGCTGCATTAAGTATCCCGCCGACGAGGAGCCAGAGCATCCAGGTCAGTTCCTGATCATGGTAACTATCCCAAAGCGCCGAAAAAACAAGCAGTTTGGAGGTAAAGCCTGCCGTAGGAGGCAAGCCAGCCAATGCGATCATCACAACCGTTAAAATCCCTGAAATCCAGATGTAGTTGCGGCCCAGGCCTTCGTAATTTTTGAGTTCGGACTCCTGCCGGGGTTGCAGAAGATCAACCAGGAAGAATGCTGCAAGGTTAATGACTAGATAGGCCGCGGTGTAAAATACGGCCGCTTCGAAACCAAAACGGCTGTAAGCGGCAATACCCACCAAAAGATAGCCGGCCTGCGCAATGGAAGAATAAGCGAGCAAACGGCGTGCATTGCTTTGCCAGAGAGCTGCCACATTGCCGATCGTCATGCTGATCAGCGCAATTCCACCCAAAACAGGAAAGTATTGTGCGGGTAAAATGCCGGCCAGGCGCATGAGTACGAGGATAACAGCCGCTTTGGGCGCTACCGATAGAAACGACACCAACGGCGTCGGAGCCGCCTCGTACACGTCCGGAGTCCAGATGTGAAAGGGTACGAGCGAGAGCTTGAAAAGCAGGCCGGCGAGCGTCAGTACAATGGTAACCGTTACCACGAGGTCGGAGTTGCTGCTCAGGGCGACCGTCATGGCGTTGTTGGTAATGTCGAGCGTGCCGCTGAGGCCGTAAATGAGCGAAATACCATAAAGCATGACAGCCGAACTGGCCGTTCCGAATAGCAGGTATTTGATACCACCTTCGGCAGCCTTTTTGTAGGGCGACAATGCGACGAGCAGGTAGGAGCTGATAGAGATCAGTTCCAGGGAGAGGTAGATAGACAGCAGGTGTGTGGACATTGTCAGCAAATGCATCCCCGCTACGGCCGCTATCAGCAATGCGTGGTATTCGGCGGGAAAGTCGTATTTTAGGATGCGGACGTGCAACAATGTGAAGATCCAGGCGAGCGTAATGAGGATTTTGAAAAATACAGCCTGTCTGTCGAGAAAGAGCAGCGGCTGAAACCTGAATGCAGGCTCCGTATCCCATTGACCAACAACCAGTAACAGCGTGATCAAACTCCCGGCCAGCGCTACATTCAGCAAATAGGAGGTGGATTTTTCTTTCCCGAAACGTTTGGCGAAAATCAGTTCAGTGAGCAGGAACAGGCAAAAGAATACGGCCAGAAATATTTCAGGGATGATTCCGCCCAGGCTCAGGCGTATATGTATGAGCTGATCGTTGATGTCCAAGAGAGCAGGTACAATTTTTGTGCAAAAGTACGGAAAGATGGGAGGGAATCCAGCCCTTCGGCTTCCAAACCTCGAACTTATCAAATTAACCAACTTAAATCATGAAATATCTGCTAAGAATTTTCTCGCTGGCATTCTGCATCATGAGCATTCAGGCAAACGCGCAGGATTCGACGGGACTGGCGGGAACGCCTTATCAGGAGACGCAACCGGCGGCGGGAGAAAAGTCTCCCTATCTCTTAAAAGAATGGTATTCCGGAACGGTAAGGACCAGCGACGACCGCGTGCACGATGGCGTACAGCTGCGATACGACTTTGTAAAAGACGAAGTTGAATACAAAACAGGCTCCGGCGTGTATCGTGTATCGTCTGGTGTTACCGAGTTTAGCATACCTAGCGGCGTGGAGCTGTATACATTCAAAAGCGGTTATCCGGCCGTTGGAAACTATACCGATAAAAGCTTTTACCGGTTGCTGTACGATGGAAATACCAAGCTGTTGAAAAAATATACCAATCCCATTAAAGTGGAAAAAGCCAGCGCCACAAGGGAAATGGACGCTGGCGCAAGGTTGTATGTGCTGAAAGATGGTAAAATGAACCCGGTTCAGCTTGAAAACCGCAACAGCTTTCTCAAACTGCTTACCGACGAGCGCAATAAGCTGAATTACGTCATCAAAGAGCAGCAGCTGGATTTCGCAGGCGACGATGACCTCATTCGTTTGCTCGAAGAATATGACTCCTATAAAGCCGGACGCGGAGGTAACTAGCTTATTTTTCCACAATCCAGCGGTTCACGCTATTGTATTTGCCTTCAAGAACGATCTTGAAAAAGCCGGAAGGATATTTTGAAATATCTATTTCGGCTTTTTCATTGCCTGCTTCCACCTCGTCCATCAGGTAATAAAGGTCGCGGCCGCCTTTTTCGAACAGGTTGGTCGTGGCAAGCCATATTTTTACCTTTCCTTCTTTCTCCACCGATTTCCAGCTGATATTGACCTTACTGCCCGACTTCTGGATGGTTGGGGATGTTACTGACAGTTTGCCGGTAAATGCCACGCCGTCGACTTCAAATGCTTGTTCCTTGGGGATGTTAAGTTCCATATGCCGTGCTACGGATGGAAAAATGTCGACGACACCAGGCGTTGCCTTGAAATTGGCATTCAGATCCTTCGCATTGGTAACTATCCACGTGCTGCGCTCACGGTCGCTCTGACCACCGTGGCCCTGGCCGGTTTTGGCGTCGCGGCCGTGGTCGGTAGTGACGACGATGAGCCAATCTTCTTTAAAGTTCTTTTCCCGGTATTCGATGGATTTCCATATGCGGCCCATCTGGTCGTCCATCATCCCGATTGCCTTGTGAAACTGCTCGCTGTCGCCGTATTTATGGCCCATGTCGTCGGTGTATTCCAAATAAACCCAGGACATATCAGGGCCATTGTCGCGGATATAGGCCGAGGCTTCATCCACGACTTTTTCGTCGATTTGGTGAATGTATTCACTCTGCTTGTCGTGTTTGAAATGCACGGTATCAAGTTCGAAACCATCGAATGAGTAGTCTATTTGCAGCTTATCCGTTTGCGGGAGGTTGGTACCGACCAGTTTGGTGCGGTTATCGAGCCAGGTCGAGAAAATGGCGGTGCGTTTTTGGGGATATTGCTCTTCCATGAAGCGGAACAGCGTCCAGTAATTGTAGTTAGGGTCTTTAATATCATTATCCCAAACATTGTGCTTGTTCACCCACGTGCCCGTGAGCAGGCTGTTGTAGCCCACCGCTGAAATTGTCGGTGTTTGGGAATAGGTGCCCTTGCCCCCGCCCACGTATGCGCGGGTGTAGCCGCCCACCTTCGCGATGGCGTCCAGGTGCGGTGTCGCGATTTTTTCCTTGCTATCGCTGGAAATGCCGTCCACAATCACGAAGACGACTTTTTTGTTTTTAGTAGCCTGAGAAAATGCTTCCGGGGCAATGATTGCGGCCGACATTAGCCATAACAGAAAGGAAAAACGCGTTTTCATAAATTGAATGACTGTTTAATAAAAAATCCCTCAAGTAAACGGCATATTCGCCGAATTTGAGGGATTTTAAGACTAAGAAATTATTATGAAATCATAATTTCTTCTCTGTTTCTATGGATTGGCCGGTTGCTCCGGCGCTGCGTCTGTTTTTTTCTTTTTGCCAAATGCATACACCAGCCCGAAATGGCTTTTGAGCACGCCGCTGTCGAATTTGTCCTTCACATACGGATTCAGTTCCAGTGCAAGCATAATGCGGCGGTTCATAGGCAGCGGCGAAATGCGAACGCCGATATTCACCGAGTAACCGTCGATCGTGATCAGGTCTGCGTCGGCATCGGCAATGCGGTAGAGCGGGTTTAGCCTGAGGCCTCCGCCAATGTACCACTGCGCCACTTCGCCTCTTTTGAGGTTGATCATCGGAAGCAGGTCGATACTCAGGCTGCTGAACAGCGAGTTGGTTTGCATCCGCGTATCCAGCCAGATCACCTTTTTGGCATTCGTGCTGACGGTCAGCAAGCTGCTCCATGGATAATAACCTACCGAAGCCTGTGCCCGCAGCTTTTCCTGGCCTAGCAGGAGCATCAGTACAAAAAGAACACGTTTCATCGAGGAGTGTTTATGGGCGGCGCATGGCTTTTCCCAGCTTTCCGGCCGCCTGCATGGTATTCATTTTCTTCATCATTTTCCGCATTTCATCAAACTGTTTGATCAGGTTGTTGACTTGCAGAATAGTGGTGCCGCTACCTGCTGCAATGCGTTTTTTACGGCTGCCGTCGATCATATCCGGATTTTCGCGCTCCTTTTTGGTCATCGACTGGATGATCGCCTCGATAGGTTTGAATGACTCATTGTCGATATCGAGGTTTTTGATGGCACTGCCCATTCCGGGGATCATTCCGATGAGGTCTTTTACGTTACCCATCTTTTTGATCTGTTGCAACTGGCCGAGGAAGTCGTCAAAATCGAATTTGTTCTGACGCATTTTGGCGTTAATGCGTTTCGCCTCGTCTTCGTCGAATGCCTGTTGGGCACGTTCAACAAGGGAGATCACATCACCCATGCCGAGGATCCGGCTCGCCATACGATCGGGGTAGAAGGAGTCGAGCGCCTCCATTTTTTCCCCGGTACTGATGTATTTAATGGGTTTTTCGACAACCTGGCGGATCGAAAGCGCCGCACCGCCGCGGGCATCACCATCGAGTTTCGTCAGAACGACACCGTCGAAATCAAGTCTTTCATTAAATGTCTTGGCCGTATTCACCGCATCCTGACCAGTCATGGAGTCAACCACGAAGAGGATTTCGGAAGGTTTTACGGAGGATTTAATGTCTTCCACCTCTTTCATCATCACCTCGTCCACCGCCAAACGGCCGGCTGTATCGACGATCACGATCTTTTTGCCTGATTTTCTTGCGTGCGCAACGGCATTCTGCGCAATGCTGACGGCATTTTTGTTCTCAGGCTCTGAATACACTTCCACGCCAATCTGCTCGCCGAGTACTTTCAGCTGGTCGATCGCCGCGGGGCGGTACACGTCGCAAGCGGTGAGTAGCACCTGGCGGCCTTGTTTTTTCAACAATGCGGCCAGTTTACCGGAGAAAGTCGTTTTACCGGAACCTTGCAAACCTGCGATCAGGATCACGGCCGGGTCGCCTTTGATGTTGATCCCCTCGGCATTACCGCCCATGAGCTCGGTAAGCTCTTCCTGCACAATTTTTACGAACATCTGTCCGGGTTCAACAGAAATCAGGATTTTCCTGTCGAGCGCCTTTTCACGGATGCGGTCGGTAATTTCTTTAGCTACCTTGAAGTTCACATCGGCGTCGACCAATGCTTTACGGACTTCCTTGGTAGTGGCGGCAACATTTATATCGGAGATCCTATCCTTTCCTTTTAGTGTGCGAAAGGCGTTATTAAGCTTGTCCTGTAAGTTTTCAAACATGGAATAATATCTATGAATCTGAACCTGAATTTGAAATAAAACACAAAGGTATAAATAAAATGAGGAGTACAGGAAAGTTACCTCCCGTACTCCTCAATATTGCTGGTCCGAAGCTCCTGCTTCGGACCCGTTATTGCTTCACTGCAACGCTCAATTCGGCTGGTTTCGGTGCCTGGATGCCGTCGAGTGCGAACTGGCGGCTGATGCCTTCGTGTACATAGTAATAGGTGTCCCAGTAGGTCGCGCTCGGTGTCCAGACGCGCACGTCGAAGAAAATGGCATTCTCGGTGAGCTTGGTGACGAGGATATCGTGCGGAACGTCCTTCAATGCTGTCGGGCAGGCGTCGACCACCTTTTGTACCGATGCCCTGATCTTATCCACGCCGTTCTGGCTGCCGGCGGCAAACACCATATCCACGCGGATTTTGCCTTTCCCTGAGATATTAGTGATCGGCGAGGTCGAAAGTGAGCCGTTTGGAAGGATAATCGTCTTGTTGTCGGGTGTAACGAGAATGGTATTGAAAATCTGCACACCTTCGACGGTCCCGGTGAACCCTTGCGCATTGATCAGGTCTCCTACACGATAGGGTTTGAAAATGAGGATCAAAACGCCCCCCGCAAAATTCGCAAGGCTTCCCTGCAATGCCAAACCGACCGCCAGACCGGCCGCACCAAGCACTGCCACAAACGAGGAAGTTTCGATGCCGATGATGCCTGCGATGCTCAGGAGCAGCATTACATTGAGGAGCACGACGATCAGCGAGCTCAGAAATGGCTGCACATCATGGTCGACTTTCCTTTTCTCCATGACATTGCTCAGCATCGAACTGATTTTGCCTACGATGAAACGGCCGATGATAAATGCAACGAGTGCGAGCAGGATCTTGCCGCCATAGAGTGTAGCCAGCGTCCACAGCTGTGCCCTGATAATGTCAAAATTCATGTGTTGTAGAGGTTTTGTTGATAAGACTTAATGCTAATTGAAAGGCCAAGCTGACACGAAGCGGCTTCGGGATGCAAAGTCACTTATTCCGGGCACATTAGCAATCGGTGCGGACGAAATTTTAGGGTAGAAATTACTCTATTTAAAGTAGAATAATAACGAAAAAAGGGCGAGCGATGACGGTTATCATCTGCTCACCCTTTGGGATATACTTCTGCTTTACGCTTATTTCCTGAATTTGGCGGCTATCCAGCGGAACATTTTCTTTTCCTTTTCCCAGAAAAACGAAAACTGGCCCAGCAGAAAGCCGTACAGCAGCAGCAAGCTCTGATAGGTAGGGAAAATGAACAGGATGTAGGTGATGGTTTTGAGCCACATGGGCGTCGTGTCGTCATATCCGAGCAGATAAAACAGCCCTTTGCGGAGCCACACTACCGACGATCCCGACAAACTGAAGACTGCGAGTACCAATAAAACCTGCCTGGTTGTTTCCAATCCCCATTTTTCCTGCATTTTGCCCAACCAGGGCTGCGCATTCTTTTCTCCGCTTTGCATATGTTACTGTATTGACTGCGACTGAATTTCCTGCAAAGAAACAACGTGAATCGCAAAAATCCTTGGTTTTAATGAAGGTTTAATAGCTGAGTTCGTGAAAGGCGGGTGGATCAGGAAGACGGCAAATGTTCAAAAATTGCCGTTCGGGTATCCATCGTTGTTGTTTGTTAATCGGATTAGAATTGCGGGCTAATTATGATCTAAACTCGAATTAGTTAAACGAAAGCAAGGTCAAAACGCTGCTTTTGGCTGATTCATCCTTAAAGCTTCACGGAATGAAAACATTGTATGCATTGCTCTTTGTCCTCACATCGAGCCTGGCGGCCTGTTCACAGGAGACATTGCCCGATACCGTTGGCGACGACATGATCGACGCCATTGATAGCACCGAATTATTGCCCAGCCTGCACTCGCTCGCTCGGTTTTTGAGTATGCAAACAGGCGAAATTCAGGTCTATCCGTCGTTAAATTTCGAAAACTGGAATGCGAAAAAGGTTGAAAACGTCGACTTCGGCGGTATGGTCGGAGCAGGAGAAAAGGTCAAAATGGTCGCTGTTGGAGGCGGACTTACCGCGGGCGTTTGTAACGGCGGGCTTTACCGTGAAGGTCAACTGTTTGCATATCCCAATCTGGTGGCCCATCAAATGGGCCTCACCGACTTCGAAATGCCGCTGTTCAGCGAACAGGATTTCAACGGGACTGGCTATTACCTATACGATAACCCGTTAGCGAAATATCCTAAGTGGAAAAAGGTAACCAACAATCGCGTGCCTATAACAGGTGGAGCTCCGCCTGTGCTGCCTAAGTATGAAGGGAATACTTCGAATTTTGCAACGCCGGTCGGCAGTTCGCAATGGCTTAAAAATTCCGATCGGGAAGATTTGATGTTTCGGCCATATCTCGCTCGTTTCGCCACTCCACATGACGATGACAATTCTGTGGAGAGTGTAATATCCGACATCCAGCGAGACCATCCCTACAATTTTGTATTGATAGACGATTTCTTCGACCACTGGATTGAAACGATGCAATTGGTTCCACATCTTACTTTCGGACACTTCAATGGCTCCATTGAGCAATATGGCGACATTGTGAAGTATTCAATTAATGAGATATTAAATCAAGATCAGAAGGGAGTCATATTTACCGTACCCCATTTCCGGACATTGCCTTATATGGACTGGTTTAAATTCAGTGAATTGCTGAATTCGGGTACAAGTCCGGACGCTTCATACCTGATGCCTAGTCCCCTGATCAGCCGAATCTTCGAAAACCACAAATCAGGAAGCAAGTTTACTGCCCAATTAGATCCACTTTACGTGGTCGACGCGCAGGAGGCATCCTTTGCTGATCCCGCGAGTTTTTATAATCCAAAAATCAAAGATTACGCCCAGAGGCATAACCTGGCGGTAGTAGACCTGTATGAGGTTTATGAGCGAATTCACGCCGGGTCGTATGTGACAGACGACGGTTACGCCATTGATGGTACCATGAGAGGTAATTTCTTCTCTTCCGATGGAATTTATCCCACTGCTCTCGGCCAGGCAGTGGTTGCCAACGAAGTGATCAAGGCCATTAACAGTAAATATCATTCGCAGATTCCACTGATCAACATCCGGGATTTCGTAAAAACCATCGGGTTCAAAAACTGAACACTGTGAATGATTGAAAATCTAAATCTTGATAAAAGCTATGAAAATCAAATATTTTCTAGTGCTCCTTTTTTCCGGACTAGCGGTACATTCCGTATTTGCGCAATTTGTATTGCTATCGTATCCAATTGAAAAAAGCGTTATGCAGCGAAATGCTGCGAATACAGCCAGCGTAGTGGTTGCCGGGCAGGTTGTTTCGTCAAGTCTATTAACAACTGTGGGTTACCGCTTCCGCCCGTTGAGTGCCACTGGTGTTCCTGGTGCCGCAGGGCCGACAACGACATTGCCATTGACAGCGAATGGGATGTTCTTTGGACCAACCACGATGTCCAAAGGATGGTATTTATGCGAAATCATTTTTAATGGTATTGTCTACGCGAGCTCGCGGTTTGGTATCGGCGATGTTTTCATCATTGCCGGGCAGTCCAATGCTCAGGGAATGCCGGACCCAACATGGGCTTTACCGACGACCACTAACTATCCGGAATGGATTGTAGGATCATCTGATACAAAACGTGTACGAAGAATTTGCCGGAGATGTTCGGTACATTTTTCTCCTTTTCCAATGCGAGTGACGCTGTCAAGCATGGAAGCTTATCGCCGACAGGTAATACAATCTGGTGCTACGGTGTGCTCGGGAAGCTGATTTCCGAGGCTAATGGTGGAATGCCGGTAGCGTTCTTTAATGCTGCCTCGGCAGGAAGCACGGTTACACAATGGTATCAGGGGTCGCAAGGGTTGGCTGCCCCGAACGGTTATGTGGGAGGTGCACAGTTTTGCGATGTAGGGAAGTACCAGGGACCGTTTGTTGGACAGCCCTACACACCGTTAAAGTCTGCATTAAATTACTATGGATCGATATTCGGAGTGCGGGGCATCCTCTGGCATCAGGGAGAAGCAGATTCTGATGTCGGCCTTGGTGCAGCCTACAAAGTGGTGAGTTCGGCAGATTATGCCAATAAATTGATATCGGTAATTAACAAATCAAGAACCGATTTCGCCAACCCAAATCTGACGTGGTTCATATCCAATGCCTCGATAACCAATGGACAGCCACCCAATGCGATCGTACGTGCCGGGCAGACATCGGTTGCCAATGGCGGTTCGGGCGTGATTGGCCCCGATTCGGACTATAATGGTGCAGCGACCACACAAGCTGGCTGGCGATCGGACAATACGCATTTTGCCGAATCGCAAAATTCCGCGTTGACGTGGCTCGGCAATAAATGGTTCAACCAAATAGGAGCAAGTGGAGTCAGGATCGAACACGGCTTCGTGCCCTCATTAACTTATTTCAAAAATGGCGATATACGTTCACTTACCGCTCCGGCAGGATATGCGGAATATCGATGGGGCAACGACATCAATGGGGCGATTGCCGGTGCGACGACGAATGTGTTTACGACCGATCAATTTTACACCGGGATAAGGTGCTTTATCAAAGACTTCAACGGAAACTGGCATGCGTCGCAGAAGGTTAATCTCGGGCAATACAGCGCTCAGCGAGAACAGGTGATCATTGACGGCGATGATCAATCCGAGGAAGGCGATTCGGAATGGAGCGTTTATCCTAATCCACATTCTGCTGAATTTGCAGCTGAGTTTGTAGTGGAACAGGATAATAGCAATGTCAGGCTTGAAATCTTAAATAGTGAAGGTACCGTGATAAAGATGGTGGTTGATAATCCTCACGCGAAAGGGATTTGGAAATACCCGATTACCGATGCCGGGGTTTACAACGACGGGATGCATTACATGCGGCTGAAAATCAATGAATCTTATGGGGTAAAGAGAATCTTGAAAGATAAATAAACGAGGAACGGCCGGTTAATGTCAACCGGCCGCTCGCTTATTGTGCTTTTAATGGCTACTTAATCTTCAAAAACACCAGCACCCCCAGCAAACTCACGATCAAAACACTCGCTGCTGCCGCCGTCATGACACCATCACGTGCATTCTTGCCCAGGAAATCCAACCCGCTGTATTTGTGCAGGAATGCGAAGCTGAAACCCTCGCGACGGTTCTTGTCCTCTACCTTTGTCGAGAGGCGGCTTGTGGTAGTCTCAATGTAGTAGGTCGTGTGGGCAGGCGTGTCATAGGCCAGCTTTACAACCGGCAGGCGCTTGTTCACGAAACCATATTCACCGGCAAAGCTCGTTACCAGCGAAGCTTTCTCCACTTCTGCGTCCGAAATAGGCGACGAGATTTGCGCTTCCATCAGATCGCAGCAGCTTTCGGCATTGCGCTCTTCCTGCGCGGCGAACTTGCGCGCGAGGTATTTGGCAAAACGAATGTTGCCGTCTTCCAGCTTTTTGCCGTCGCGGATGTTGGTATAATCCACCACCGTTTTGTCGGTTTCCCAGTCCTTACGTACGGTTTGCCAGAAAATATTCTCGCCCCATTTGATCAGCCCGATGTTCGTAACGCCTTTCAGGTCGATCATCGAGGCCTGGGCTATTTCTCCGGTTTTGATCACCGGGTCGTAAACATACTTCTGACGCTCATCCGGATCGAGCTTCTGCACCGCGTGGTAAGCGCCCGAGAAGGCAAAAGTGAAAGTGAAAATGCTGCACCAGATGCCGATCGAGCGGTGGTACTTGCGCAGAATGCCCCGCTGGTTACCCGAGCGGGCCGATTTGAATTTTTTCCACATTAGGCCATACACCGTTATGCCGGCGACCGCTGAAAGGATAATGAGGCTCAGGAACGTCACCATCACCGCAATGCGGATCGTATTGTTGGTGATCATATCCATAAAACCCCAATTATGAAAGGTGCTGAACACCCAAATGAAGGCTTTACGGCCCTTGTCGTTGAAGGTAGCAAAGCGGCTTTGGCCGGTTTCGACGTAAATGTCCATTCGGCGGTCGTCGTCGAAACTGATTTTCCAAACAGGCAGAAACCGGTTCACATATTTGTACTGATCGGTGAATTCGGTCAGTAATGTGCTGGAAACGATCTTCGACTTCTGGTCGCCAAGCATGTAACGTGCCATGTGTTCGGCATACTTGCGGTCGCCGTCTTGCAGCTCGGTGCCTGTGGCAGCATTGAAATAGCGCAGCTTGTCATTCACTTCTTTGACCTGGTACCAAGCATTTCCCTGAAATTTCACAAGCCGGAAATTTTTGAATTCCGCGATCTTGTTTTGGCTCAACACCTGCCCCAGCGGTAATGTCACATCGGCCGGCGCGACCGTTTCAGTTTTGAAAAATTCATTGGCAATGGTTGTTTTAAACCAATGCGACATGAAAGGGTGCATGACGCCCGACGCCGTCCAGAAAATAGTAGGTACCAGCGCTACCAGCCCCAGTATGCGGTGCCAGCGGTAAATGTTCCTGCGGACTATCTTTTCGACCTTTGCCTTAAAAGATGCTGTCGGTTGGATCGCAATTTCGTCTATCATGATCTGCTATTTTTTACCGGTAAATGTGTACTGGACACCAAAAACAAATGTTCTGGGCGCTGCCGCATTATAAGTCGTGCGGTCGGTAGCGTTGTTGCCCCGCGTCGCATTGGTTGCGTAAAGCACGTCGCCGAGGTTGAGGACGTTCGTGAACAGCTCAATGCCCTTCCAGTTGTAGCCCAGCCGCAGGTTCAGGATATCGTAACCTTCGTATTTGACGGTGTTGACCTGGTTTTGATAGTAAGAGGCCACATGCTGCCATTCTACCGACGACCGGAAGTTCTTGAACCATTTGGGATAATAACTGAACTCGGTATTCCAAAGCCAGCGCGGCGACGATGGCATGTCCTTGTCATTCACATTCTTGACCGCATCCGAGTCGCGGTTACTCAAAATAAATTCCTCATACCTGTGAATGGCGGTTGTTCCGCCAAAACGGAAGAAAAACTCTTTCGTTGGTTTGTAGGTCACACCAAATTCGATGCCCCGGTGCAATGTCTTTCCGGCCGACTGGTAATCGTAGGAATTATCCGGCAGCCGTACATTCAACAGCTCATTGCGGCCATTCATTTGATAGAGTGCCAGGTCGACGTAAATCTTATTATCGAGCATCGAAGCCCACCCGCCGATTTCCGCATTGTTAAATTCCGCCGGTTTCAGATTGTAGTAAAACAGGTCGCCGTTTTCGGCCGGTACAGTGCGTTTGCGGAATACCGATGTCAGCCCGGGAGGCGAAAAGCCTCTCGAATAGTTGGCATAAATCCCTTTTCCTTTACCCAGATCATAAGTAGCACCTATTTTAGGGGTAACCTTGCTGTACGACTTGCTACCCGAAGTGCTGTCGAGGAAATTGGTGTAGGTAAACGACATCCTGTCGTAACGCAGGCCCGCCGATACCCGGAGTTTCGGCAACAGCTCGAAATCATATTGCGTATAAGCGGCAGTATTCTTGATATCCGCATCGTAATCCGCGTTTCTGATATCCGGGCGCTCCTTTACAATGGTATATTTCTCCACCGACTTCTTATCCGGACGCAGCTGAGCGACCAGGTCGACCTGGTAGGACCAGTAATTCGATGGTGAAAAGTCGAAAACAGCGCCTGTAATCAGTTTGGAATTGAGAAAATTGAACCGCTGGCTGTGCTGGGCAAGTATTCCGAGACTCTTGAAATCGCTCGAATTGATTTCGCCTTTTGCAGTCGTCTGGCCGGACGTCCAGCGGATGCCGTAGTTGGGGTTTTGGCCGTGCTCATTTTTTCTTGCAAAAGCCGTCACGAATGTCTGCGAGCCATTTTTCCAATCTTTTTCCAGGGTCAGCCGGCTGCGCAGTGAGCTCACTTTCCGGTAGGTAAAATCAGTGGTACTCACATATTGGCGGGAATAAAATGCAAGGCTGTCTACGCTGCCGCTCGTTTGCGAGTCATACTTGCTGTATGCCAATGTGTAAATCAGCCGGGTCGACGGCGTGAAATGATATTCCAGCCTTGCATTGATCGCGTTCTTGTCATAATCGGAGCTTTTCATCCAGGCATCGCGCTGGTTGGCCACAAACCCGCCCACGTACACACCAAACTTGCCGATTATGCCTCCCGCGCCATATTGAATTCGTTTGTAACCCCATTGATCAGCCTGCACACCGATTTTAGCGGTAGGTAATATCGTAGGCCGCTGGGTGATGAAATTGATCGCGCCACCCACCGCTTCCGGGCCGTAAATCGACGAAACAGGTCCTTTTACCACTTCCACGGAGCTGATCGCAAACTGGTTGAATTCCAGGATGGAGTTGTGGTTAAAAACGCCCATCGGTCGGATCGGCACGCCGTCTTCCATGTAAAGGAAATAGGCATTGGTGGTAAACGGCTGGCGGATCGCCATTGAATGCTGCTCGTTGCCGAGGTTCACCATCATCACGCCCGGTACCTTGTTCACGATCTCGTACATGGCGGTGGGTTTGGCCTCGTCGATCATCCGGGGCGTCAGTTTGGAGATAGCGATGGGGCTTTCGGTGCGTAAAGTTGCCTCGCGGTTGCCTGTTACCACCACCGATTGGAGGTTTTCGCTAGCCGCATCCAGGCCTACTTTAATGCTTCTGCCGTTTTCGACCTGGATTTCTTTTGCGGAAAACCCGATACTGGAAATGCGGATTATCGCATTGGAAAGAGGGCTGTTGAATGCAAAATGGCCGTTATTGTCGGTAGTAGTGCCGAGGTTGGCGGAAACGATCTGCACGGTCGCGCCGGGAATGGGCTCTTTCGTCTGGGTATCAAATACGCTGCCTTCGATGCCCTGCGCGGCGGCCGCGTGCGCGCCTGCATACAGGAGTAGCGCCTGTAAAAATATTTTCAGGTTCATTATGATGATATAAGAGATTAAAATTCAGTTAGGTATCGTGAATTTTATCTCCTGGGCGGGCGTAGCAATTGGTCGATCGGGGCCGAGTAGAAAAGTAATTGATGGAAAAACAGAACCGGTTCACTGAATTCCCTGGCTGCCGGTTCAAAATCGTAAAAATAGGATTGTGGTGTAAAAAGCTGGATAACAGGCGTGTTCTGGACTTTTTGGGAGGTTTCCTTATCCTGCTTTTCCTGTTGCTGTTTAAGTTTTTTGGCTAAATAACACTTGCCGTCACAATGCAGCTCGGGCCGCTTTCTGTTTTCGCAAAGTACCTTGGCAATGTATTCCCGGTTCAGTTTGAAATACGCGATCGTTCCCCACGGACTGAACGTGGGTAGCATAATAGCTGCGAGCAATATGTATGCTATAACTGAGCGCATTAAAAAGAGGTCCCTACGCCGGGATCGGAAAAACGTTTGTCTTTGATAAAATCATCGTCATTCAATGTTTTCAGAAAAGCGATGATGGATTGCTTTTCTGCACCCGTCAGGCTGATTCCGCGTTTCTGGCCGGCTACATTCAGGAGCGGGTCCAATGTCGGTGAAACATAAATGCTGTCCTTGCTGCCGGGTTTGTCGTTGGCATAA
>CBIHPQ010000087.1:0-18419 GCA_966211825.1 uncultured Dyadobacter sp.
TGCGCGGTTTGCGGCGGCAACCTCATTGTTTCCGATAACTTGTGCCTCACCGGTCGCATTGCGAAGATGATATCGCTCGGAAAGCTCAAACCCGAATGCTATGAATGCGAGACCTGCAAAAAGCGCTACACGCTTTTCTGACTGCCTTGCGCGGTACATTATCCTGAGTCATTTATAACCATTTAAGCTTGCCATACCATGTGTTTGAGAATTAACGACATCGCGCCCGACTTCGCGCACCGCCTCACCCTTCCCCCAACCTCAACCGCTTAAAATCCCTCGTCAGTTCTGTGAGCGATTGCTCTACGCCCATGCGTTCCAGGGAGGATGCGCCTACGAAGCCGTGGATGTCGCTTTTGGAAAGAACTTCGCGGACGTCGGCGGGGGTGTTTACGGGGCCGCCGTGTGCGAGTACGAAAACGTCTTTATTGACATTCCGCGCCGCGTCGCCGATCTGCTGGGTGCGTGCAATGGCTTCGTCCATGCTGCAGGTAGCGTCTACCACGCCAATGGAGCCTCCTACGGTAGTTCCTACGTGCGCGATGATGGCATCGGCACCTACTTCGGCCATTTGCCGTGCTTCTTCGGGCGTTGCTACGTATACTATGGAAAAAAGGTCCATCATGGTCGCCAGCCTGATCATCTCCACCTCTTTGTCAAAGCCCATACCGGTTTCTTCCAGTACCTGCCTGAAATGGCCGTCCACAATGCTGTGCGTCGGGAAATTGTTGACGCCTGAAAAACCCATTTCTTTCACTTTCAGGAGATGGTGCCACATTCTGCGGCGTGGGTCGGAGCCGTGGACGCCGCATATCACCGGGATTTCCTCCACCACCGGCAGCACTTCGAACTCGCCAATTTCCATAGCTACCGCATTGGCGTCGCCATAGGCCATCAGGCCGGCCGTCGAGCCGTGGCCTGCCATCCGGAAACGGCCGGAGTTGTAGATGATAATGAGGTCGGCACCTCCTTTTTCTATGAACTTGGCACTGATACCTGTGCCCGCGCCAGCCGCAATAATGGCTTTCCCCTGATCTATCGTCGCCTGCAAGCGGTCTCTTACTTCCTGTTTCGTGTAGGGATTTCCCTTCCCGGTCCATGGATTTGGCATATTGTTTCGGTTGTTAATGGTAAAACTGGTTATAGGTCTTTATTTCTCTTTTGCATTAGTTGCAGCAATGTCTCCACCAGCAATTGGGCAAATGCGGGGTCATTGATGTGCGTATCCGCCTCCTTCACCGATACATTTCCGGATACATTCGCCCGGATTGCGGAAAACAATGCCTCATCTGCCACCGGATCATGGAAAATCCCGCCTTCGGATGCGACCTGTGAAATGCCCCGCAGCGGAAGTACAACCGCGGCTGGTGCCGGCGACCGGCTAACCTTGCGCGCGAGCCGTTCGCCCAGGATCGCATTCTCCTGCGCATTCGTACGCATGAGCGTCACGTCGGGCGCCCAGCTGTACACGTGCCTGCCCGCGAAGGCTCGCGGGAGGGTGTCGAGGTGGGCGAAATTAACCATATCCATACAGCCCGGCACTACTACTTGCGGAATGCCCATGTCGGCTGCGGCGGTGAGCCTCTCCGGTCCTGCACTGCATATGCCGCCGCACAGGTCGTCGGCCAGCTCGGTGGTGGTAATGTCCAGAACAGCGTCGAAGCAGCCTTCGCGGATCAGCGACTCCATGGTTTTGCCGCCGACGCCCGTTGCATGAAAGGCCAGCACTTCGTAACCGGCATTAGTCAGCAGCTCGGTGCATTTATCGACGCACGCCGTGGTGTTGCCGAACATGCTGATGGCAATGCTTCGTGCAGTGGTGTCGCTGCCGGCGGTTTCTACGTTAGCCATCGCGCATACCGCCGCAGCGGCTTGCGCGACGAGCTGCCTCAGAATATGGTTCATACCCGCCACGTCGACTACGGAAGGAATCAGCATAATGTCCTTGTCGCCGATCTGCCGCGAAAGGTCCTTAGTCGCCAGCGTGGTCAGGCAAACTTTGGGTACGCCAAAAGGGATGCCCTGCATGGCGGAAAGTGCAATATAGGTGCCTCCGCCACCGCCCATCCCCACGACCGCCTTAATTTTTCCTTCGGTATAGAGCTGTGAAACGAGCCTGGAAGCGCCCCGGCCCATGACGTCGATCGCCTTGCCGCGGTCGCGGTCGTGGCGGAGAACGGTAATGCTGTCGTCGCCCGCAGCTGCGACGGCATCTGCTTCGAAATCAACCGGAAATGCCTGTGTGGTGCCAAAAACGCCCGTGTTAACGGAAATAACCGTGTCGCCCCGGGCCAGAATGCATTTCCGCAGGTAGGAGAACACATCGCCTTTAGTATCGAAACAACCCAGTATTAAAATGCTTTTATCTGAAATTGACATAATGCAAGTATAATCAGATATCGGTATCCAACGCAAACGCGGCGGTTAAAGTGATTTGCGGACGTTCAGCTGCCAGGGGTTTTCAATCGTACAAATGGCTTTGGTACTGATGAGTTCGGCCATTGTTTTGCCCATTAACCTGAAATCCGTGGACAGCGTGGTAATGCCGCCCGCGAGGACTTCTTTGAGCGGGGTATCGTTATAGGAAATGATCCCAAAATCGGTTCCGGGCGTCATAGAAAGCATTTCTGCCTGCTTGATGAGTTCGGCCAGGTCTTCGTCTTTCACGACAATGAACAAATCGCCGGTGCGGATCGTATGGCCGGCAATTTCAGGGATATAGGCGTGCTCGAAGCCGTGTTCCCGGCAGAACCTTTTCAGTCCTTCATACCGTTCTTCGCGCTCCTTTTCCTCTTTTTGAACCATGAAAATCCTTTGGTATTTGCGGATCAGGTGCAGTCCCGAAGTGAGCGCCTCATAGGTGTTTTTGTCAAAATCCTGAAACACGGCGGAGTACTGGCCCTTTAATTCAAAATCAAAATGGTCGAGCAGGAAAACGCGGCCCATGAGCGATTCCAGCACTGGGCCAATGCCCCGGAATTTGCCCGACATGATCACGTAGTCGGTGTATTTGCCCCGGGCGTCGGTAATGAGCGTTTCGAAAACCTTGCGGTTGTAGTTATGGAAATAAAGGTCGACCGTTGCCTGGCTGCCGATCGATTCGATAAACGATTTGAAAAGCACCTCCTTAAAGCCATTCAGTTCATTGAAAAGCAGGAAAATATGGTGCGAAGCCCCGATTTTGGTGCTGCTGATAAAATAGCCAACACCGCACGACCACTGCTACCGACGTGCTCGATAAATTTGAAGGAAAACACCTGAAACCGGAGGAGCGGGCTAAAAACAATGTCTTCGAAAACTTCGACAAAGTAGCGGCCGGGACAAAGGGCGGGCACGCCGGTTTGCCGTGGTTCGACGGGTTGATCTACGAGACCATCCGAGGCATCGGCGACCTGCTCGGGCAACATCCCGACGCGGCATTATAAGCTCGTATAGACGGCTACATCGACCGCATTTACGCCGCCCAGCAAGCCGATAAGAATGGTTATATCAATACCTACACCGATCTCATGGAGCCCGCACACCGCTGGGGCGACAACGGTGGTTTCCTGCGCTTCCAGCACGACGTGTACAATGCGGGAATGCTCGTAGAGGCTGGTGTGCATTATTACAAGGCCACCGGCAAGACGAAGCTGCTCGAAGTGGCCATGCGGTTTGCCAACCATATGACCGAGCTCATGGGCCCTTCGCCTCGGCGTAACATTGTTCCCGCCCATTCGGGGCCGGAGGAGGCGGTAATCAAGTTGTATTGGTTATTTAAAGAAAACCCTGAGCTGAAAACGAAACTCAATGTACCAGTGAACGAGCAGGCCTACCTGGCCCTGGGCCGTTTCTGGATAGAAAACCGGGGGCGTAATGCGGGCTACCCGCTATGGCTCACCTGGGGTAACGATAAGTCGGAGAAATATGGACGAGTTCGAACGCGTTTTGTATAACAATGTCCTGACGGGTGTTTCGCTTTCGGGTACACAATATACCTATCAAAACCCGCTTAACGCGCACGACCACACGCGCTGGGAATGGCATTCGTGCCCGTGCTGCCCGCCGATGTTTTTGAAAATGGTTTCGGCATTACCGGATTACATTTATGCTTCGGCGGCTGATCGGCTGTATGTTAATATGTTCATCGGAAGCAATGCGGAAATCGGGCTACCGGGCAATAAGGTGGCTATATCGCAAGAAACCGGCTACCCGTGGAATGGTAAAATTGTTTTAAATATCAATCCTGAAAAGGCCGGTACCTTCAATGTTAACGTGCGCGTGCCGGGCTGGGCGCGCGGGGCCGAGAATCCTTACGGCCTGTATGCCTCGGATCTGAAACAGCCTTTTACATTTAAAATAAATGGTAAGGCACAGAAAGTAGCACTTGAAAACGGCTATGCCGTGATTCGTCGCGAATGGAAAAAAGGCGACCGTGTAGAGCTGGAACTTCCTGTAAAACCACGGGTGATCACCGCCAACGACCAGGTAAAGGACCTGAAAGGGCAGGTGGCCATTGCGGCAGGCCCGGTAATTTACTGCATCGAAACCATCGATAATGCCGATCTGAATGCATTGCAGGTCGATACCAAAGTGCCGCTGGTATTGCAGTACCGCAAAGATCTGCTCAACGGCGTCAATGTAATTACCGGTACTTACAGGAATGCTGCGGGCAAAGCGACGGGCTTTACCGCCGTGCCTTATTATGCCATGGGCAACCGCGGCGGCAAAGGCAACAAAGTATGGCTGCCAACCGCGGTGCGCTGAGCCTGCGTTTATGCGAACCGGCTGCGGGCGTCGTAGGCCAAGCCAAGCCCTACGCTGGAAAGCTTGTTCTCCTCCGACCATTCGGCGGCGGGGAACAGCTCGCGGAAGCGTTCCTGGATCAGCGGGATCTCGGTGGAGCCGCCAGTCATGATCACCAGGCCTATCGCCTCGGGAGCGATGGCGGCACTTTGGAGGCATTGCCGTGCGGCGTCCACAATGCGCTGCGTCTTGGTGCTGATCGCTTCGTTGAACACTTCGCGTTCGACGTTGATCTGCAAATTTTCATCGATAAATGGGAGGGAGGCCATGTAGGCTTCGCTTTGCGTAAGACCGATCTTGATATTTTCGGTTTCGGCAAGCACTGCATGGCCACTTTCCTGTTCGAGGACGTTGATCAGCCTGCCGTATTTTTCCGGCGAATGCGTTTCGCGGAGTAGTTGTTTGGCCTGAAAGATCGTGCGGTTGGTGTACAGGAAGTTGACCTTGCTCCATTCCGAAAGATCGAAATAATGGTAGGAGGGTACTTCCAGGTTCTTGGCCCCGTACGTCGTGCGGAAGCCCAGCTCGGGCATCATGCGTGCGAGGCTCAGGTCCTTATCAAAGTCGTTGCCGCCGAGCCGCACGCCCGTGTTGGCCAGAATATCTCCGCTTCGGTCGTGCTTGCGGGCGTTGTCTTTGGAAAGCCGGATAATCGTAAAGTCGGAAGTACCGCCGCCGAGGTCGACCACCATCGCCAGTTTTTCGCCTGTCACCCGCGCCTCGTGGGCGAATGCGGCTGCGATAGGCTCAAACTGGAAACCAACATGCTCGAAGCCGAGGCTGACAGCGATGGCTTTCAATTCATTTTCGGCGCGCTCGTCGGCCGCGGGGTCGTTGTCGATAAAATGTACCGGCCGGCCCATTACCACGTGTTTCAGCTCGGTACCACAGTCGGCTTCTGCTTTTTGCTTCATCTGGTCCAGAAAAGCTGCGACGATCTGGTCGAATTTCAGCAGTTCGCCATTCACCATCGTGCCCTGCCGCATGGCGGGTGTTCCTAAAACGCGTTTGAGACTTCGCATTAACCTGCCCGGCTGGCGGCTCAGGAACCGTTCCATCGCTGCCCGGCCGAAGAACGCCTCATTGTCCTTTCGTGCGAAGAACATCGCGCTGGGGATCGTCTTGTGGTCGTTTTCAACAGGGATCAGGAAAACGTCGTTTTGGTTTGCTATTGCGAGACTGGAATTGGAAGTGCCGAAATCGATGCCGCAGAAAACAGGAGTTGTCATTTTTTGGAAAATTGGGGGCGCAATTTCTCATTAAATACCCGGCATTACAAATCAAACCCGGATAAGTTGTGATGTATGTCACGTAATGGTCCGCCCGGGATAGGGTTCCTTTGTATTGTTCAAATCGCAGTAACGAATTGACATTTAATACATTGGTAACCCTTTTAAATATAGAAATCATGCCATACGTAAAAATTGAGGTAACCCGCGAAGGCGTTACCCGCGAACAAAAACAAGAGCTCATCGCCGGGGTGACGCGGCTTATTACCAACGTCCTCGACAAAGATCCGCACCTTACCCACGTCGTGATCAGCGAAGTGGAACTGGACGATTGGGGATACGCCGGGGAACAGGTGTCGGTACTCCGCGAAAAAGGTATCACGGCAAAAAGAAATCAATAACAAACCTGACGAAGCGCAATGAAAACGCAAACCATAATCGTAACCGGAGCTTCTACCGGCATCGGCAAAGCAGTAGCAGGCCTGTTTCTCGAACACGTCCATAATGTGATCATCAATTCGGCCAATAGCGATAACCTGAAGGCAACGTATAACGAGCTGGGTAACCACGACCGCCTCGTGATGGTGGCGGGCGATATCAGCAAAAAGGCTACCGGTCAGCTATTGGTCGACACGGCCGTGAACAAGTTCGGTGGCGTGGATGTGCTGGTGAACAATGCAGGTGTATTTGAACCTCGGCAGTTCCTGGAAGTGGACGAAGCCCATCTGGACTACTTCCTCGACATCAACCTGAAAGGAACCTTCTTTACCAGCCAGGCCGCGATCCGGCAAATGCTGCAACAAGGCGAGGGCTCGATCATTAACATTGGTACCGTGCTGGTAGACCATGCGATCGGCGGGTTTCCGGCCACTGCCCCTATTTCCAGCAAAGGCGGGATCCACGCGTTGACGCGCCAGCTTGCGACTGAATTTGGTAAGGACAATATTCGCGTAAACTGTATCGCACCGGGCATTATACGGAGCCCGCTGCAAGCGAAAACCGGCGTGAGCAACGCCGATAGCCTGGCGGGTCTGCACCTGGTAGACCGTATCGGCGAAACCGAAGACGTTGCGCAGCTTGCATTGTACCTGGCAGGCAGCAACTTTATCACCGGCGAGGTGATCAATCTCGATGGCGGCCACGTTGCGGGGCACCATATCGGTTGAAAAATAAGAATAATGGATGTGAAGTGATTCAGGCGTGCTGGCGATTGTCCCGGTGCGCCTGATTTTTTTGGCACGAAAATTGCTATATTTTGACCCAACTGAATTTACCCATCCATGCACCTGAACACTGACCTGATTTTCCACAACTTTGCCGAAGCTATTTTTGCGCTGGACGATGCAGGAAGAATAACAGCTTGTAATGCATCTGCCACTGCCATTACCGGCTACGACGATATCGAACTTGAAACAAAGCCGTTTTATAAGGTCGGTGACGGCCAGGACGACCCCATCAAATTCCGCTACGAGCTGGACCAGGCGCTGAAACGGAAAAAACTGGTGGTAGAAGGCTGGAAACTGAAGAAAGACGGCACCAGGTACTGGGCAGAAACTTCCTATTCACCTGTTTTCAATGAAAACGAGGAGCACAGCGGATACTGCGTGCTGCTACGCGACATCACCGAACAAAAGAAAAAGCAATTCGACCTCCTGCAGAGCGAGGAGCGCTACCGCCTGATGGTGGAGGCGATCAAGGATTACTCGATATTTATGCTGGACCCGGAAGGCAATGTCATTACCTGGAACGACGGGGGCTCGGTTATCCACGGATATGCCGAAAGTGAGATCCTGGGTAAGCATTTCTCCGTATTCTACCCCTCGGCGGAGTTGATCGACGGGAAGCCGAAAATGAAACTGGGGATAGCACGCGATAGCGGTTCGTACCGCGAAGAAGGCTGGCGGGTCAAGAAAGACGGCTCGCTGTTTTGGGCCAGCGTGGTATTGACAGCCCTGTTCAATGATCAGAATAAACTCATCGGTTATTCCAAAGTAACCCGTGATCTTACGGAAAAGCTCAAAGACGAAGAAGTGTTGCGGCAAAGTGAAGCGCGCTACCGTTCCCTGGTGGAGCAGGTGGGCGATTACGGGATATTCATGCTCGACACGAAGGGACGCATTATAAGCTGGAACGAAGGCGCGAGGCGCATTAAAGGATACAATGCCGAAGACGTGATCGGTAAATATTTTTCCATTTTCTACCCGGAAGAGGATATCCTCAATGCCAAGCCGGCATGGGAACTGAAAGTAGCGAGGGCGACCGGTAAATATGAGGAGGAAGGATGGCGTTTGCGGAAAGATGGCAGCCGTTTTTGGGCAAACATCGTCATTACCGCAGTGTATGACACCGAGGGCCGGCTGAGTGGTTTTTCCAAAGTAACCCGCGATCTTACCGAACGTAAGATGAGCGAGCAGGCATTACAGGAGAGTTCGGACAAGTACAAGCAGCTGGCGGAGGAGCTTTCCGTGACAAACAACGAGCTTTCGTTGGTCAACCGCGAATTGGAGCAGTTCACGGCCATTGTTTCGCATGATTTGAAGGAGCCCGTTAGAACCGTGCGCAGCTTCCTGCACCTGATGGATATGCATATCGATCAGCAAAAGTTTGAGCTCATGAAGCCCAGCATCGGAAAGGGCATCCTTGCCGCCCAGCGTATGCAGGACCTGATCGATAACCTGCTGCATTATTCGCAAATCAGCAAGGTAGGACTGCAAAGACAGAAACTGAAAATTGAAGAAGTGATCAATGAAGCGATCCAGAACCTGAACGACGCCGTCGAGCAGTCCGGCGCGCAGATACGGGTGGATAGCGGGGTATCATTTATCTACGGTGACCGGGTGCAGCTTGTCCAGCTTTTTCAAAACCTGTTGGGCAATGCATTGAAATTTACCAATGGCAGCACGCCGGAGGTGGACGTGAAATCCTGGATGGAGAATGGCAGCGTGCGGTTTTTGGTAGAGGATAATGGCATCGGCATTTCACCTCAGAACCTGGAAAAAATCTTCGAGATTTTCAGGAGGCTGCATTTTGCGAATCAGTACCCGGGTAATGGCGTCGGTCTGGCTGTCTGTAAAAAGGTCGTCGAGCGGCATCGGGGCAAGATCTGGGCCGAGTCGGCACAGGGGCGGGGGGCCAGTTTTCACATTGTGTTACCTAAGATCTAACGACCTACCATGAGAACATTCAAACTTGCCATCGTCGAGAATGATGAAGACGAACGCTTTTTTATGTCCGAGGCGTTCAGGGCGTCGGGAGAATTTGAAATCCTCGGCGAATTTGGTAACGGCGATCAGCTTACCGAGTGGCTGCACGGCCCGGCACCTCAGCTGCCCGAACTCATCCTGTCGGACCTGAATATGCCCGGCAAAAATGGTTACGACATTATTGACGAGTTAAAAATGACCAATCCCGATATTCCGGTATTCGCGACCTCCACCTCGTCGGTCGTCTCCACGCGCGAAAAGTGCATTCGTGCGGGCGCGAAGGATTTTATTGCCAAGCCCGATATTTTCATTGCTTACGACACCTTTGTCGCCGAACTCTACCGGCTTGCATGCCGGTACCTGGGCAGTTAATCACAGGGGTCTCCTCCTGAAAGCGTTTTATCCAAGAAACCATTTTAATATGTCTCAAACAGTGATTGGGATCATCGCCGGCGTGCTTACCTCCGCTTCCATGCTTCCGCAGTTTATCAAGGTACTCCGGAAAAAGGATGTCGCTAACCTCTCGCCGCTGATGCTGCTCGTCCTGATCTGCGGCGTTGGGCTCTGGACCTACTATGGTTTTCTGAAAGAGGAGATGCCCATTATCCTTTCGAACGGCTTTTCAGTATTGCTCAACATCGGGTTGCTGATATGCTATTTTATTTTTCGAAAAAAAGGTGACTAGTCGATCATCTTCTCATTCACCTTCACATTGTTGAGTGTAAAACCCTGCACGACGGATTTGTCGTAGGCAGCATTCTTGGCGGTAATGTCCAGGTTTTCAAAACTGAACTTCGAAAGTTTGTCATACTCGCCCGGACTCACATCGAAGAACACGCTGCATGTCAGTTTGATATTTTTCAGGCTGATATTGTCGCAATAGGAAAGCGGCACGTCCTTTCTGCCTTTCAGATCGAAAAATTGCTTCCAGGGTTTTACATATATGAGGCTGTACGCCTGGCCATCGATGTTTTCGACGCTCACAAACTCATATTTCTGAGGCGTATCCGGGCGCATTTTCAGCCAGAGCACGCGCATTGCATTCCCGATATGGCAGTTGCGCATTACCACATTCCTGTTGTGGATGGCCTCGCTTCCGCACGTCAGCGCAGCATGGCAAAAACCGAAATTGGTGTCCTCGATGATGATATTCGTGTTGGCGCCATTGCCCGGGTCTTTGTCGGCATAGGGCCCTTTGCCGCCTTTCAATGCAATGGCATCGTCATTCACGGCGAGGTAGCAGCCTTTGATCAGTACATTGTTGCACACATCAAGGTCGATCGCGTCGGTACTAGGCGCCTTAACCGGCTCATGCGGCGCGGTGATCCTGACATTCAGGATTTTGATATTATTGCATTGGTAGTAATGGCTCGTCCAGAACCCCGAATTTTGAAGCCGCACATCCTGGACCTGTACGTCATTGCTTTTCCAGATGAACACCAGCCGCGGGCGCGACACTTCCAGGTTGGTGCAGTTGGGGTTTTCTTTGCGCCTTTGCCAGAATGCCTTCCAGTAATTCAGCCCGTTGCCGTCGATGGTACCCTTGCCTGAAATCGTAAAGCCGTCGACGCCGTAAGCATTCACCAATGCGGGAAAATAATCGAGGTTTTGCCCTTCCATCCGCGAGGGCATCATCGGGTAGTCGGCGATTTTGTCCGAGCCTTTCAACACGGCCCCTTCGGCTACATACAAGTGTGTTTTGGGTTTGAAAAACAATGCCCCGCTCAGAAAAGTACCTTTCGGGACCACCACCACGCCGCCGCCCTGCGCATTCGCCTGATCGATCACCCGCTGGATTTTAGCCGTTTGCACGATGTTGCTATCCGCCGAAACGCCATGTTCGGTGATCACGAATTGCTTCCCCAGATTTTTCAGGTGGACCTTGGAGGTGTCTGAAAACCAGGCAGGTATTTTCGTTCCGTCGGGGAAGTTGGGGGATTTGACGGCTTGTGAAAAGGCGGCAATTGCAACAATATGTACCTGTAAGAAAAGAAGGCAGAACTTTTTCATAACCCCATGAAGGCATACCCTGTCTCGTTTTACTCTCCGGTGAAGGTCCAGTTATTAGTTTTTGTCGATCCAGTTGTACAACTCGTCAAGCGTCTTGCCCATGTTGGCCAGATTGGTTTTGAGATGCATGGCCGGAATCTCTTTCAGATGGCTCCGGTGTGTAATGGTCCGCCAGCAACCGGGGCACTTCCAATGCTCGTGCGAGCCGCCGTTTTGTCTGTCATACTTGCATCCGTGAGCTTCGAGATAGCGAATCCAGTCCTTTGTCTTAAGGTCTGTTATTTCCCAAAGCTCAGGCAGTTTGCAACATCAATTTTTTAACCTGCTCGGGATAATCAAAGTTTTGCAGCACCTGTTGTTCATCCATCAAGGGGTGTGAAAACTTTTCAGAGAAAGCTTTTTCCTTTTCCCATCCTATGGTTTCCATAGCGGTATTTCTGTCGGTTTCCGATAACTCAAACAGGTCATCAAAAAATGTATGCAGATTTTCCTTTAATGCCTGAAAAGCGTCCTCTTCATTTTCGCCATAACCACTTACATTGAGAGCCGGGATAAGGCTAACCCAATATTCGCTTTGCCGGCCCGTGAAAATCCTGAGCGTGCCCACAGCCTCATGCTGCGCAAGTTTTAGCCTGTCAGGAAGATCATGGCCCGATTCCTCCAGTAGATTCATTTCAATGTGTATCATAGTTGATCACGGATCCGCCTCCTGTTTATTTTTTCAAAAATGAAAAGAAATGTTTGAAATGCATTGCGTTGAATCAATGCATTTCAAACGAGGTAATGCTTTTGTAAGAATGATAAATCCCTGTTTACTAATGTGGTAAGATGGAGTGTAAGCCTTTTCGTTGCGTTTTTCTTCAAATTGCTCTTATCAGGCGGACTAAATAGATGTGCAAACGAGAACTACTGCCCTATTAAGCCATCGCGCCATTCAGGCCGATGCTCTGTCCGCTGATCCATTTGGCGTCGTCGCTGGCGAGGAAGGCGACGGTTTTGGCGATATCTTCGGGTTCGCCGAGACGGTTGAAGGCATTGAGCGAGGCCAGGCGGTCGATTACTTCCTGGGGTTTTCCTTTGGTAAAGAGTTCTGTATTTGTAGGGCCGGGCAGGACGGCGTTGACGTTAATGCCGCGTGCGCCCACTTCTTTGGCAAAAACGCGTGTCAGTTGTTCTACGGCTCCTTTTGTGGCCACGTACGTCGCGTAGGTAGGCATCATGACGCGTGTGGTGGTGGAGGAGAAGTTGATAATGCTGCCGCCTTCGGCAAGGCGGGTTGCTGCTTCGCGGAGCGTATTGAATGTTCCGCGCACATTCACTTCGAACTGGCGGGTGAAATCCTCATCGGTGGTGTCTTTGAGCAGTTTGGTGATCATAATACCGGCATTGTTGACCAGCACGTCGATTTTGCCGAAATGCGCGATGGCCGCGTCGAACAGGGCTTTCACCTGCGCGGGATTGCTCACATCTGCCTGCAATGCAATGGCTTCGCCGCCCGCCGATTCGATCGTCGCCACGGTTTGCTTCGCCGCTTCCAGGCCGCCGGTGTAGTTTACAATTATTTTAGCACCTGCTTTTGCCAGATGAAGGGCTACTGCCGCACCTATTCCCCTTGACGCGCCGGTCACGAGGGCTACTTTGTTTTCGAGTGAGTTCATGGTCGTTTTTGTTTAGTGTTAAAGAACATTACAAAGATGGCAGGCCGGCCGCGCCCGGCGCGTACAAGGATCACAGCAAGAGTTGCAAATATCTCAGATAGCTTTTAAAACGTAAAAAGCCGCCGGTGATCCGGCAGCTTTTTAATGGATTGTTAAAACAGTAGTTCCGCTTATTTATTTAAACCCAAAGATCAATGGGAACAGGAATACTACCACCGCACTCCAGATGCTGTACAGCGGCAGGAACACCGCCAGAGAGGCCCCTACTGCGGACAGATCGGTCTTTTTGTTGAGCACCCCGAAAAGTTTAAGCGCCACATAAAACAAATGGGCGAGCATTAACCCGTTGGCACCCAGCACGGCTGCACGGTTCGGGGTGAGGCCCCATTCGGTAATGCGGAACAAAACGGCCGACAATGCAATGCTGTTGACGAGCAGAGTAACCGCCGATAGTAGTAGCAGCAGCACAATTTGCGCCCGGTTGCCGCCGGAATGGTCGGTTTCGGCGATCGAGAAGAAGATCAGGGCCATTACACCGACGAGCAGTCCATTGAAAAGTACGAGGAACTCGCGGTCGTGGTAGGGGCTTTTGCCTGCAATGAGCGTGGCCGCGAGGTACACCACCAGCATTACCAGCGCCACGGGGCTGAACAGTTTCGCGATCACCGGGGCAACTTTGCCGACCAGCGTCGGCTGCGAGCGGGTGATGAATGTGGCTAGAATGGGTACGGCCGCAAGACCGCAGATGACAATATACTGGAAGTAAAACTTCTCGATATCCCAGCCAATCAACTTGAAAAGCCCGATGGTAATGGCGGTGGTGAGGCCGCCCGAAATCACAAGCAACGCCGACATGACGACCAGTTCACCGGTATAGCGCAGAAAACCAAGCCAGTTTGCACCGTTTCGCCATTTTCCGCCATTATAGGTAGCGCCCAGCAGCGACCACAGCCACAGCGGCAAATGCATGCACGACAGAACCAGGGTATCGCTCTTTTCATTTTGCGGAAGCCAGTTGATAAATACGGCCGATAGCACCAGCAGGCCGGTTGCGAATGCCCGCGTTTTCCAGGAAATATTGTTTTTCCAGGCAAAAAAGGCCATAAGGGCCGGAGCGACGATGAAACCGATATTGCGGGGATAGTAAAAATCTTCGGTCAGAGAAAACAGCTCGGGTAGCTTCGCCAGCAGCGCGGCAAACAACGAAGCTGCCACTACAAATGCACGCTCGGCGGGTGTACCCCAGGAAGCCTCTTCCTGGCTGAAATTGAGCCGCTGGTACCATCCTTCCGCGAGCGGGTTACGAGGCAGCTCGGGGTACAATGCATTGAATGCCGCCCTGAATCCGGGCTTGTTGCCCCGGTACAACTTTTCCAGTTGCGAGGCATTGTCTTGGTTCAAAAGAATTTCTTCGCGCATAAAACAATGATTGTGAGTTGTAAATGGCTGTACTAAGTGGTGAATAAGTTGTGCTTGTAATTTTGAAAAGTACTTTGTGTTTCAAAGTTAAATAGGAATTGAGCTTTTGCAAGAAGTTCGGGGTGATTTTTTTTAAAAAGCCTGCGTTGGCCGTTTACTAATTTGGATAACCGGTTAATTAATAACACTTTAATTGCAGATTTTGTCGTTTTTATTTTGTGTTGAAATTTAAATCGATACAAAAATGGAATGGACGATTAGCATGCTGGCAGGAATGGTCCAGCTCGGGATTGCGGTGACGATCGCTGCGATAGGTATCCGCATCGTGCTCGAACTGCGGAAGGCGGAAATGACAGACCAGTCAGCTAAATAGCGCGGATACGACTGGTGAGGTTGAAATGGAACTCAACATGGGGCCATAAGCGGTAAAAACCAAACCCATTTGCCATTTCACGCATTAGCCGATATATTTCAGGATATTTTCCTGAACCATATGAACCAAACATCTTCCCTGAACCGCAGGGGCTTCCTTATGGCCGCATCAGCAGGCCTCGCATTGCCGTTGATACAGCCCCTAAATGCATTGGCAAAAGCCAAACCACTTTTCTCGTTCTCGACACTCGCCTGCCCGAAATGGGACTGGGCCAAGATCGTCAAATATGCCTCCGACAGCGGCTACCACGGCATCGAGATCCGCGGGGTGCTGGATTGTATGGATTTGCCCAAATGCAATGATTTCGATAGTCCCGAAAACTTGGAGAAGTCGCGCAAAATGGTTGAAGACAAGGGATTAAGGATCGTGGACCTCGGTTCGTCGGCAGCATTACACATGGCCGATCCGGCATTGCGGGCGAAGAACCTGGACGAGGCCAAGCGGTTTATCGATCTCGCTCAGCAGCTGAATTGCCCCTATGTCCGGGTTTTCCCAAATGACTTACCCAAAGATCAGGAAGTAGCCCAAACGGTGGAACTCATCAGTACCGGGCTGCTGGAACTGGGTGATTATGCCAAAAATACTTCGGTAACCGTGCTGCTCGAATCGCATGGTGATGTGACTGGCAAGGACATTCTCTCAACGGTAATGGGCAAGGCCGAGCACAAGCATGTAGGCCTGATCTGGGACATATTTAATATGTGGTCGGTGACGAAAGAACCGCCGAAAGAGGTGTATGCCAAATTGAAAAAATACATCCGCCACACGCACATCAAGGACGGCATCCTGAAAGACGGAAAGATCCAGTATGTGCAGGTAGGGAAGGGCGAGGGGCCTTTGAAAGAGGCAATCGACGTGCTCGTAAAAGACAATTACAAAGGCTATTACAGCTTCGAATGGGAGAAAAAATGGCACCCTGAAATCGAGGAGCCGGAAATTGTAATACCCGCATACCCGAAGCTGATGCAGCAATACTTTTAATCGTAACGCATTTCAACCGCTTTGATTTCGGCTTTCTGGCCCGGTGTCCCCGTGACGCTGACCCCGACCCTCGGTGCCCTGTCCCAACGCGGCAGCCAAGGCGCTTCTATATGTTCCGAACTGGTGAGCGAATCTATTTTCTGCCCTTTTACGGCCCAGCTGAATGTGTAGAAGCGACCGTAGCGGCTTTGCAGTTCGAGCCGGATGTGCTTGTATTTATCAGGAATTTCCTGGGTTTTGAGGGTTTCATATTTACCGTCCTTCACCTGCCATAGCTCGATGCGGTTCTGGCCGGCCCCGTAGCCGATCGCGTTCTGGGCGTCGCCGTAGAGCACAATGTTCTGGTAAACAGTGTCTTTGATCACGAACTCGGTGGCAAATGTGTAGCTGCCTTTTTTGATAGTCTGGCCCAGGAAATTGCCTGTCATGGCCGGATTTTCGCATTTTATTTCCAGCGCTGCGGCCCTGATGGCAAAATTGGGCTTGGGAGAACCTGCGTCGAATACCCACGGGAGCTGCGTGGTGTCGCGCTCGTAGTTGACCGAAAAGTTGAGGCTATGCTGCAGAACGGTGCCTGCGCCTGCCGGTGACTCCGCCTGTGCCGGCGTTGTCTTGCCATATCTGAATGCAGGCCAGTGGGTTGTTTCGTCCCAAACCAGCTCGCTAAGGACTCCCTGGCGGCCGGCAAATGTGAAGTCGGTGCCGTTGTAGGCGTGGTGCAGGTAAAAATAGCGACGCTCCGGTGTCACAACCACAGTGCCGTGGCCCGGACATTTCCAGGTATCGTCGCCGAAAAGTACCGGGTTACCCTCGTATTTGGTCCAGGGGCCCTGCAATTTCTCGGCCCTCGCCAGCCCGACCTGGTAGTCGCACCGCTCGCCGCAGCAGGCATTGCCCGAATAGAGCATATACCAGTAATTCCCTCTTTTGAAAATAGCCTGACCTTCGGCCCCGCCGGCTTCCCAGCCCGCAGGATCGGCTTTAATTAGGCTGAATTCCTTGCCGGTAACTTTCAGGCCGTCCGCCGAGAGCTCGGCGCCAAGTAGCTCGATACCCCGGTCTTTGTCCAAACCATACGCTTTCCAGGTAATAAACAGCTTCCCTTTATCCTCCACCACATATGCGTCGATGGCCTCTTTGGTCCATTCAATGATCACGCCGTGGTCCTTGAACCCTTTCCGGATGTCCTTCGTGCTGGCCACGCCGATCATCGACTGCTTGTCTGATTTTCTCCGCGCGGTATAGTAAACGTAGAATGTCCCGTTCCGGAAAAACAGCTCCGGCGCCCAGTAGCTTCCCATTGTCCATTTGGGCAGGTCTGCAAACACCGGACCCACATATTCCCAATTCACAAGATCTTTGGAACTGTAAATAGGGTAGGCAGGCCCCCATTCGGAAGACGTCCCGGCTGCATAATACGTGTCGCCCACGCGAATGACCGACGGATCGGCGAAATCGCCGGCAATGACCGGGTTCCGGTAGGTGATCACCCTTGCGGGGGCGGGCTTCTGCGCGAGGACATTAATGGAGAAAAACAGTGTAAGCAGGAGTATACCGGGCAGGAGCTTCATTATGCGTCTGAATTGATGGCGCTGCGAATAAAGGCATTTATTTCGGGATAAGAAACCGCTGAACCGGGCAAAAGGTTGGCAGTTGCGGGGCGCGGGAGTTTGAATTGATGCAGAATAATTAAAATATTGCAGCCGTACTCCAACATTGCTCAATGTATTATTTTAAATCCTTCCTGGAAATTACCGGCACCGTGGTGGTGCTGATGTCGCTTATTCCCCTGATCCGGAGTGATTACTGGACATTTCGGGTTTTTGAATATCCCAGGTTGCAAAAGCTGGTGCTGAGTGTGTCGGTTACCGGCGTCTATCTGAGCCTTTGTTTTTCGAAGGAATTGCAGACATTGCTGTTTTCCGGGGCATTCATTTTGAACACCCTGTACCTCTGTTACCTGATATACCCGTTTACCCCCATTGCCCGGAAAGTGATCCTCCCGGCGAATAAGCATTTGCCTGAAAACAGGGTTTCGATCCTGTCTTCCAATGTTTTTCAGGATAACAAAAACACCAGGGGCTGCCTCGATCTGATCCGGAAATACGACCCTGACGTGCTATTGCTGCTGGAAACCGACCAGTTTTGGCATGAAAACACATTGGTACTACGTGAAACCTATGCCTATGAGGTGCCGGTGCCCCTGGAAAATACTTATGGAATGCTGCTGTATTCCAAATTAGAACTTTCGGAAACGAAGGTCCGCTACCTGGTCGATGATGAAATCCCGTCGATCAAAACGCTGGTGACATTGCCTTCCGGCCAGAAAGTACAGTTGTTTTGCGTGCACCCTACACCGCCTGTACCCGGAGAAAACCTGCATTCCACCGAGCGCGACAAGGAGCTCCTGCTCGTTGCAAAGGAGGTAAAGGCCAACCCGTTGCCATGCATTGTGGTTGGCGATCTCAACGACGTGGCGTGGTCGTATACCACCGATCTTTTTACCAAAATCAGCGGCCTGCTTGATCCGCGCATTGGCAGGGGTTTCTACAATACGTTCCATGCAGGGATGCCGTTGCTGCGCTTCCCGCTCGACCATGTGTTTTGTTCGACCGATTTCAAACTCGTAGGGCTCGCGCGGCTCGAAAACTTCTCGTCGGACCATTTTCCTATCCTTCTCTCATTACAGTACGAACCGGCG
>CBIHPQ010000088.1:0-18365 GCA_966211825.1 uncultured Dyadobacter sp.
CACTTTCAAATCCAGCTTCATCCGCATGGTTTTGTCGATGGTCATATCCTGGTCGGCAGCCGCTTTCCTCCCTTTGTAATCATCGTAAAATGTGGATGGCAGCGGAAAAGTCACGTTGTCGTAAGCGCCCAGGTCCTGCAAGTCGGGCATCCATTCGCGGTGGGTTGCCTTGTGGCCCACGATCAGGAAGAATGGCTTACTATCGTCACGCTTTGCGAGCCAGCCGGTGGCAAACTGGGTAATGAGGTCGGATACGTAGCCGGTGTATTTGGTGGTGTCGTTGGGTTGCCCGATGAATTCCGGGTTATAATAATGTCCCTGGTCGGGCAGCACATTCCAGTAATCAAATCCTGCCGGCAGGCTGTTGAGGTGCATTTTGCCGATCCAGGCAGTCTGGTAACCGTTTTTGCGGAGCGTTTCCGACAACAATGTCTGGCTGGTATCGAAGCGCGTGCGATCATTGCGTTTGTAGCCATTCAGGTGGCTGTATTTGCCGGTGAGCAACGTCGCACGGCTCGGGCCGCATATCGAGTTGGTAACCAGGTTATTCGTCAGCAAGGCTCCTTCACGGGCAATGCGGTCGATATTTGGCGTTTTGGCGATCTTGTTGCCGTACGCGCCTATGCCCTGGTAGGCGTGGTCGTCGGAAAAAATAAAGATAATGTTCGGGCGCTGAGTGGTTTGGGCCAGGGTTGTTGTGACCGATAATAGCATTAAAACCAGACCTGAAAGGGCTGTTAAACTTAACTTGGCGGGACGGGTAAGGATAGCAAACATGAAATACTCTATATAATAGGTAGACAAAATAAACTTATGCAAAATCAATTCGCAAGCATTTAACCGGAATTACTTTGCAGGGCGCTTTTTCACCGGGCTTAAAATTACAAATTGGTGATTTGTTTTCACTATCCTACGTTTTTAAAAGCAAAAAGCCCGGAACGAATGTCTCGCTCCGGGCTTTTCAAACCATCGGTTCAGCTTACTTAGTCTTTTTATCCAGCGCCTCGGCCATTTCCAGGTGGTGTTTCAAAGTAGGCAGTTTACCCGCCGCCCAGGCTTTTACGTCCGGGTCTTTGGCATCTTTCGCAGCTTCCTCAAATTCGCTGATATCTTCCTTATGATCATCTACCATAAAAGAAACATAGGCTTTGTCGAACTCTGCACCTTTCTTTTTGGCCAGGTCATCATATTTCTTTTGCTTATCGTCGCTCAGCATGGCCGGAAGCGTGATATTCTTCGTGGCTGCAAGCGTTTTCAGCTCTTCGCCGGCTTTCGAATGGTCGGTTACCATCATCGTACCGAAGTTCTTAACATCGGCACTGGCGGCGTTTTTCTGTGCCAGCTCGCCCAATTGCACTTCCATTAATCCGCCGTCGGCGGCCGCTACTGCAAACTCTGAATCATCTTCCAAAGCAGTAGTATCGAGTTTCGCTTCATTTTGCTCTTCGGCAACTTCTTTGCTGTCCTCCGTCTTGGTATTGTTACAATTCGTAAACGCTACCACTGTGGCTGCCATAAGGACACTCAATGCGATTTTTTTCATATTCGATTTTCATTTTTTTTGATGATATGGGTCTTGCAAAGTAAAAAACTATGCCACCCCACTCACAAAATTACATTTCCAGCCTACTCTCTACCCCACAACCGAAAAGGGCACATTTAGTTTTCTGGAAAAAGAATACATATTTTTGTAGCTACCCGTCGACAATTACAGTACGTTACGGACCATTTAGTAAACCTACCTCTGTTCCAATTAATGAGCACCCCTACCCCCTTGCGGATCTTACTGGCCGATGACGACCACGACGACGCCTTCCTTTTCCAGGAAGCATTGGAGCAGGTGCCCGTCAAGTCGCAGTTGTCTGTTGCCGAAAATGGTTTTGAATTGCTTCAAATTTTAAGGGAGTTGAGCGGTAAACCTGACATTATTTTCCTGGACATGAACATGCCGGTAAAAAACGGGCTGGAATGCCTGGAAGAGATCAGGGACATGGCCGGGTACGAACAGGTCCCGATTGTGATACTCTCCACGTCGATCGCGCAGTCCCTCTGGGAGTCGGCATACAGGAGCGGGGCGAACCTCTATATCCAGAAACCCACCAGCTTCAACGGCCTCATCGACATCCTCAAAAAATGCCTGCTCGGACAAACGGGTGCAACGGCACCGAAGGGTTTGGAACAATTTTTGATTACCAACTAATCTTACAGGTTTCAATTTGCATTCAGTATGAGTGAAGCAACTGCTTTCAGGACAGAGCAAGACTTATTTTTCAAACGACTAAGACAAGAAACAGCAGAAAGCCACCAGAAGCTGGAAGATAACCGGCTTTCCAAAGCGATACTTACACCTTCCGTTTCCATTCAGGACTATCAGGCTTATCTGGCTGCTCTCTTCGGAGTGACCATTGCCTGTGAGGATCAGGTTTTCCCTGCTATTTCCCATATTATCGCCGATTTGTCGGATCGTTACAAGTCGCGACTGATCATTGACGATCTGCTTGCAACGGGTTTTTCAGAAGCAGAAATCGATGCGCTGCCGGTTTATCGTTTCGAATTTTCTTCCGATGCCGAAGCGCTGGGCATTATGTACGTACTGGAAGGCTCCACATTAGGAGGAAAGATATTGTACAGGCATATCCACCAGGTGCTGGGGCTTACGCCCGAAAATGGCGCTTCCTATTTCTGGGGATATGGTGAACAAACAGGGAACCTGTGGAAAAGTTTCATCTCCTCCCTTACCCAATTTGTCGACGAACAGCAGGAAAGGGAGGGAGTGATCGGCAGTGCAAAAAAAACTTTTACCATCATTGACAATTGGCTTGGTCAGAGTGGCCCGGCGGGTCGTAACTGATCAGCACGAATGAATATTAAGGACATTGTAAATCGCGATATTGTCAATCTGACAAATTGCGAGAGTGAACCCATCCACATACCAGGAAGTATCCAACCACACGGTTTTTTGCTGGGAATCAAGAAAGGCGATTCCAGAATCGAGTTTTGCAGTGCCAACAGTGCTGACTATATCGGTATAGGTCCCGAAAAGGTATTAGGCAGGCAAATCGCGGAAATATTTCCGGAAGAACAGGCCTCGCGCTTCGGATTGTACGCGGGCGAACAAGTTATCGACTCTTCAAAGCCGTTCGTGTTTTCCCTGAACGGGACCTCGTTCAATACGACCGTTCACCAGAGCGGCGGCAATGTGATTATGGAACTGGAACCGTTCCCGGACGGCACACTGCAACTCCCGAACCTTTACGCACAGACGCGGAACTTCGTGTCGATCATGGAGAAATCCAGCGGCTTGCTGGACCTCTGCCAGGACATCGCGGATGAAACGCGGACGATTACCGGCTATGACCGCGTGATGATCTACCGCTTCGATGCCGAATACAACGGAGAAGTGATCGCCGAGAGCCGCCGCGAGGACCTGGTTTCGTTTGCAAACCAGAAATACCCGCATACCGACATTCCCGCCCAGGCACGCGAGCTGTACATCCGCAACCCGCTCCGTATGATCGCGGATGTTAGCTATGTACCCGTTCCATTGCTGACGATCGACGACTCTGCAGAAAAAGGAAACCATTCGATGGACCTCAGCATGTCGATCCTGCGAAGCGTGTCGCCTATGCATATTGAATACCTGAAAAACATGGGCGTAGGCGCAACACTGACAATTTCGCTGCTGCAAAACCAGAAGCTCTGGGGGCTCATTGCCTGCCACCATTACGCACCCAAGATATTGCCGCACTATACACGCCTCTCGGCATTGTTGCAGGGACAGTTTCTGACGTCGCAGATTGCGGTGCGCGAGGTTGCCGAGGAATTCAACATTGGTAAAGAGGTGGACATGGCACTTGTGGAATCGCTGGCGATCCTGCATGAGACCGAGAACTTTATGGAGGCCTGCCACCAGTCGCCGTCGCTCCTGAAACTTGCAAATGCTACCGGCGCCGCCATTTACCACGAAGGTGTCTTGTATACCAATGGGCTGGTCCCGTCGGAAGCAGAGTTGCTTGATCTGTTTACATTTCTCGCAGATACCCACTCCAACCAGACGTTCGAAACGGATAATCTCGCCGACGTTTACCCGGGTGCGAAAGACATCTCGAAATATGCGGCGGGGATCATCTACCATTCGATGGTGTCCGGGGAAAAGGATGGAATTTTGTGGCTGAGACAGGAGAAGATCGAAACCATCAACTGGGCAGGCAATCCCGATAAGGCCATGTTGCCAAATGAAGACGGCGTCCGGCTTTCGCCGCGCAAGTCGTTCGAGCTCTGGATGGAGATTGTCAAGGATAAAAGTTCTCCATGGCGGAAATCGGAGATCAATGCGGCTTCGAGCTTTTCCTATGCCTTGCAAAAACACATCAATTACCGGGTGATCCGGGCTCAGGAAGATCAAAACAGAAGCCTTAACGAAGAGCTGCGGCTCGCTAACAAGGAGCTCGCCAATCTGAACTGGATTTCAACCCACGACCTTAAAGAGCCGCTGCGGAAAATACAGATTTTTGCCTCCAAGGTCCTCGACCGGGAAGATCCCGATTTGTCGGTTCAGGTGAAAGATTCCGTGGAAAGAATGCGCTTCGCGGCGGAGAAAATGCAGCTGCTGATCGAAGACATCCTCACCTATTCCAAAGCCGGTACCATGGACAAGGTCTTTACTTTGACCGACCTGAACGAGGTTTTGCGGAACGTGCTCACGGATTTGCAGGATACCATCGATGAGAAAGGCGCGATGGTCCATTCAGATAACCTGCCTTTTCTTGAAATCATCCCCTTCCAGGTGCACCAGCTGTTCATTAACCTGATCAGCAATGCCATTAAATTTGTCAAAACCGGCGCACAGCCCGACATTCGGATAACTGCCGGCATTGTGGAAGCGTCAGCCATCCGGCATGAAAAAACGGCCTCCGGGCGATATCATGCGATCGCTTTTCATGATAACGGAATCGGTTTCGAAGCGGAATATGAGAGCCGCATTTTCGACATTTTCCAACGCCTGCATCCTGCCCACAAATATCCCGGGACGGGCATCGGCCTGGCCATCTGCAAGAAGATCATGGAGAACCACAAAGGTTTTATCGATGCGAGATCCGTATTTGACGAAGGATCGATATTTACGATCTATTTCCCCACGGCATAGCGTCCGGAACCTGTGAGTACATTGTTCCTCAGCTTAGCCGGTTAACAGGCGGGGCTGGGGATTTTTTATGTACTGTCAAATGGCACCCGGCGGCTGGAAAGCGGTTTTGCACCGGGTTTCGGGCTGGTATTAAATTATTATGATGTGCGGGACATCTAAATGTAAACCACATGTCAGTAGCCGCAGCCGTTAAATTGCCAGCCGACGAGCCTGTCATTACCGCCCGTCAATTTAAAAAACTCAGAAAAAACCCTGCATTGACCGCCGAGGCGGCGGGGCTTCATTATGTGCAGTCCGCCGATGCGCCTGGCTACACGCGGAAAGGGAAAGCACCGCGGTTTTACTATACCGATGCTGCCGGCCAGCGCTGTAAAGACCCGCAGACGATCAAACGCATCAAGTCGCTCGTGTTACCGCCCGCCTGGACCAACGTCTGGATCAGCGCCGATCCGGATGCGCATTTGCAGGCCACGGGAATCGATGCCGCAGGCCGCAAACAATACCGCTACCATCCTTACTGGAACCTTATCAGGAACCAGACGAAATACTATAAACTGCTGATGTTCTCGGAAGCGCTGCCGGCATTGCGGGAGCAGGTGGAGCACGACCTCCGGAAGCGCGATTTCGATCTTTCGAAGGCAATTGCATTGGTCATTAAGCTGATGGACAAAACCTGTATGCGTGTAGGCAATCAGCGTTATAAGGTGCGCCATGGCTCGTCGGGCATTACAACGCTCGACTCGCGCTCTGCGACGGTCACCGGGAGTAGTATCCGGTTTATGTTTAAAGGCAAAAAAGGTATCCGCCAGGACATTACCCTGCGCGACAAACAACTGGCACGCCTGGTAAAACAATGCAAGGAACTGTCTGGAAAAAGGCTTTTTCAGTACATCACCGAAACAGGCGGAAAATGCGCGCTGAATGCGCATCAGGTAAACGACTACATCCGCCGCTATACCGGCGCGAACTTCTCCGCCAAAGATTTCCGGACCTGGATGGGTACGGTTACCGCATTTGAATACCTGAGCCACCAGGAAAAGGCCGCTTCGCAACGGCAACTAACGCGGGTGATGAACACCTGTCTCGATGCCGTGGCCTCCCATTTGGGCAATACCCGAGCGGTTTGCAAGAAATACTATGTACATCCTGCCGTTTTCAGGGCTTATGAAAACAACCGTATCCAGCGCTTTCTGAATAAACAGGTGGAAGAAGCGGCTCATTTCTCGGAAACCGAGCAGCATGTGCGTGCATTGCTGGCGCGGCCGTCGTGATGATTCTGACGACATTCGGACGCATATACGCTTGGTTGTCCGCGCCCCGCCGGGAAATATCTACTACATATACGCAAGCCGTAAAACGCCTCGCAGGCCATTTTTGGGGGTATTCGGGAAAATGGCACAGCATTTGAACATGAAGCAACTGTTCACAACAAAAACTTGTCACAAACTTTTAACATCGATAATTATGGAAACCAATGAAAATTTGATTGAAGTACTAAACGACCTGATCAGAATCAATAATGACCGTGTTGATGGCTATGAAAAAGCGCTTGCGGAGGTAGAAGACATCGATATCGACCTGCGGGGCATATTTCAAAAAATGGCCAATGAAAGCCGCGAAAATATCAATGAATTAAGCGCTGAAATCCGCAACCTCGGCGGAGAGGTGGCAACGGGCACAACCACTTCCGGCAAAATTTACCGGGTTTGGATGGATATCAAAGCCACATTTACCGGCCATGATCGTACTTCGGTACTCGAAAGCTGCGAATATGGCGAAGATGCTGCGCAGGAAGCCTACGACGACGCATTGGCATCCGACGCCGACCTGCCGGTTGACATCCGCCAGCTGATCGCAAATCAGAAAGCCGAGCTGCTCGAATCACACGATCTGATCAAGAAATACCGTGATCTGCACCAGGCAGTCAACTAAAAAATATAATATAACGCTGATAAGAAAAATGGGTGAGACCGAAAGGCTCACCCATTGCTTTTTGTATTTCTACCGAAACTATCGCAGGTCGACTACTTCCACTCCCGGATATTGCTTGGCATTGAAAGCGAAGAAATTATCAGCCACATTCACATCCGCCACGAACTGGTCCACCTTATAGGTAACTTCCTGTCCGTTTTTCTGGTAAATCTTCCAGCTGCTGATTGACTTATCGGCCTTATTAACCTCGATCTGCACTTTGTTAACCTGGCTATTTTTATTGGTGGAAGTCAGTTCAACTACTTCGAGTGCCTTGCCAGCTTCCTGCCTTTCTTTCACAAAAGCCGATTTGAAACCTTTCTTATAAGCTGTATAAATTTTCGTCGGGTCGAGGTCGCCACCGGCTGCGGGGTCGAAATCCTGCAAATTGACCTCATTGGTTTCCTTGATGTAGGTGGCCATCAATTTGCCGTCGTTAAAGATCTCCTGACCTGCCATTTTCAACCGAAACTTCGTTCCCTTCACGGTCGCTTCTCCTTTCAGCGGCTTTTCCCCCTTGGTAATGTAGGTAAAAAGTGCCTTAAAAGATTTGATCTTCTGGTACTTGCTGCTCATGGCATTCAGTATCTCCGATGACTTTTTATCGCCCTGCGCGTTTGAAGCGAATGGGTTTAAAAGGAACATCATCATTACTGCAAGCAAGCAAGCACTCTTCTTCAAGTTTCTCATATTCAATTATTTAATAATTAGTGAGTTTATAAATTAATTCACACCCATCACGCGGAGATGCTCTTCCAGCATATTCAGGTCGTGGAACATGACATCCCGCGCCTTACTTCCGGTGAATGGCCCTACCACGCCCAGCACTTCCAGCTGGTCCATGATCCGCCCTGCACGGTTATAACCCAGCTTCATTTTGCGCTGGATCAGAGATGTACTGCCTTGCTGGTGGGTCACGATCAGACGGGCCGCATCGGGCAGCAAACTGTCAAAATCATCCGGGTTGAGCTCCGCTTTCCCTTCTGCGGCATCTTCACCCTCGTATTCCGGCAATGCATACGCTTCGTCATAGCCGCGCTGCCCGCCGATGTACTCGCAAATATCCTCGATCTCGCGGGTGTCGATGAACGGACATTGCAGACGGATCACCTCCGAGTTGATCGCCAGAAGCATATCTCCCTGCCCCACAAGCTGCTCGGCGCCACCCATATCCAGGATCGTCCGCGAGTCGATACTCGACGTTACCCTGAACGACAGACGCGCCGGGAAGTTTGCCTTGATCAAACCGGTTATAACTTTCACCGATGGGCGCTGTGTCGCCACAACCAGGTGAATGCCCACAGCACGCGCCAGCTGCGCGAGACGCGCGATCGGCGTTTCCACTTCTTTGCCAGCTGTCATCATCAAATCAGCCAACTCGTCAATTACCAGTACAATATATGGCAGGAAGCGGTGTCCTTTTTCCGGGTTCAGCCTCCTTGCCGCAAACTTTGCATTGTATTCTTTCAAATTCCGTACCGCCGCCTCTTTCAGCAGGTCATAGCGGGAATCCATTTCGATACACAGGGAATTCAGTGTAAAAATCACCTTTTTAGTATCGGTAATGATTGCTTCTTCGGCATTAGGCAGCTTGGCCAGAAAATGTCTTTCCAGCTTGTTGAAAAGGGTTAGCTCCACTTTTTTAGGGTCAACAAGCACGAATTTCAGCTCTGCCGGATGCTTTTTGTAAATCAGCGAGGCGAGAATGACGTTCAAACCCACGGACTTTCCTTGTCCGGTCGCACCGGCCATCAGCAAGTGGGGCATTTTCGCCAGATCGGCAATGTGTATATCGTTTGAAATGGTTTTGCCTAAAACGATCGGCAGATCGTAGTTTGATTTCTGAAAGCGCTCATTCGCCAGTACCGATCTTGCAAAAACCGTCTCCCGGTTCTTATTAGGCACTTCGATACCGATCGTCCCGCGACCAGGCATCGGCGCGATGATCCGGATCCCGAGGGCCGCGAGGCTCAATGCAATGTCGCCTTCCAGGTTTTTGATCTTGGAAATCCTTACCCCCGCTTCCGGAATGATCTCGTAAAGCGTTACCGTCGGCCCGATGGTCGCTTTAATTTTGGAAATATTGATTCCGTAGCTGCCAAGCGTGTCGACAATCTTGGTTTTATTGCTTTCGAGCTCCTCCTGGCTTACTTTCTCGTGCTGGTTTTCAACAACCTCGTTCAGCAGGTCGATATTCGGGAAATGATAGGAAGGCAGGTCGAGCATGGGGTCATATTGCCCGAATTCGCGCAATATTGACGCATTAACATCTTCATCCTCAAACTCCTCTTCGGCAACTTCGTTCACGTGCGTGGTATCCTCAACTTCCAGTTCCAGCAGCGGCTCGGATGGCACGGCCGACACTTCCATCGGCATTACAGGAAGCTCTACAGTCGCGGCTGGTGCCGGCGGAGCAACGGGCAATACTACCGCAGGATGCGGCACTACGCGCGAGGCTTCGTCTTCCACTGCCGGAACAGCCTCCTGTTCGGCTTCCGATGTGAATACTTCGTCGTCGTAAGTATCGTTTACAACCGACACAAATTTGCTTTCAGGCGCAGCGACCTCTTCGGCCTGTGTCCCTCCCTGCCCGGCCATTTCTTCGGGTTTCGCATGCCTGGCCTGCCACGAATCATATCTGTCGCGGACATCATAGAAGAACACAGCAAATACGAACAATGCAAAAAGAATGGGTATTACACTACCCCATTTCAGCCAATCGAAAAGCGAAACGTTTACCAGGTAACCAAATCCTCCCGAAAGAAAGCTAAGCGTGTTTTCGCTGTCGCTCATGAGAATGACGTAGCCCATCAGCATGCTTAACCACAGCGTAAAGAAGATTACTTCCTTGGTCGTTTTGCTGAGCGGCATTATTTCCCTCCCGAATGCCATTTTCCAACCTGCTACAAAGGGTACCAGCGGCAACAGCAATGCCCCGAGGCCAAACCAGCGGTATACAAAAATGTGTGAAACCACCGCCCCGAGTACCCCGAGGAAGTTGCGGGTTTGTCGCCCGGCGTCACGGATCGACTGATGCCCAAGGCCGTCGAGCACGCTTTGATCGGACAGACCGGTGACGATGTAGGAGAAGAAAGATGTTTCCAGGATCAATCCCAGGATGATAAAGAATGTACCCCAGGCCAAAGTGTTCTTCGGACTGGTGAAAATGTGTTCCCAATCGAGGGATACACGAAAGCGGGGAGCGTCGGCATCCTCCGGTTTCTGGCGCTGTGTGTTACCTCTTGGCTTGTTGACTGACATTTATTTCAATTCCGGGAATGCGTGAAGTGCTGTTTTTAAATTCTACTTCCTGACCAATGCTTTGCAGATCCTGCTGACCACACCGGGTCCTTCGTAAATAAAGCCGGTATAAAGCTGAATCAGGCCGGCGCCTGCATTTATTTTTTCCAAAGCGTTTCCGGGAGTAGCGATACCGCCGACTCCGATAACGGGAAATGCATGGTTGGATTGTTCACAAAGGTAACGAATTACTTCCGTCGAGCGATGCGTTAATGGCGCGCCGCTCAATCCTCCTGCCCCTATTTGATCTACTTCGGCCTTATCGGTTACAAGTCCCTCACGGCTGATTGTCGTGTTCGTCGCGATCACGCCTGCGATGCCCGTTTCCTTGACGATGTCTATGATATCGTCGAGCTGGCTCCATGTCAGATCGGGGGCAATTTTCAGGAAAATAGGCTTGGGATTAGTCCTTTCGCTGTTTCTGGTTTGCAGTTCTTTCAAGATTTCGGTCAGAGGGCCTTTTTCCTGCAAATCCCGCAATCCGGGCGTGTTAGGGGAACTTACATTCACTACAAAATAATCGACGACATCAAAAAGCTCGCGGAAGCAGATCAGGTAATCGCTCAGGGCCTGTTCGTTCGGAGTATCCTTATTTTTTCCAATGTTACCTCCCACAAGGATCTTCGATTTCCGCGTGGCCAGCTTGGCTGCGGCTACTTGCACCCCTTTGTTGTTGAAACCCATCCTGTTGATCAGCGCTTTGTCTTTTTTAAGGCGAAACAAGCGTGGCTTGTCATTTCCCGGCTGCGGGCGCGGCGTCACCGTCCCGATCTCGATATAACCAAAGCCCAATGTTTCCAGCTGATCCACCAGTTCGGCATTCTTATCAAACCCGGCTGCGAGCCCTACCGGGTTACGAAACCGCAAACCAGCGACTTCCTGCACCAGATCGGGATGCTCGTATGTGTACATAGCACGCATGATAGCAGGCACACCGGGTATTTTGAAAGCGAAATGAAGCGCCTCGCACACAAAATGGTGAATGCGCTCAGCGTCAAACAGGAAAAGTATAGGGGAGATCAGAATCTTATACATCCTGCAAAAATAGAATCTTTCGGAGGATGGGAGGGGGAGGTGGGGGAATTTTATTTTAAGTCTTGCAGGAGTTGTTTCAAATGGCCATCAGTGATCGTACTGATTTCCGACTTATCGTAGAGAGTGACCAAATAAATGTGGCTTTCTATGATTTTAACGAAGGTGATCAACCGCCCTCCACCGCTTTTTCCCTTGCCTTTGCTCGCTATCAGGAACCGTATTTTGTAGCAATTCTTGAACACTTCGGTCCCGAGCCGAGGATTGTCTTTAAGCTCCTCCCCGAGTTTGTCTATATCTTCCCGGAGCGATGGGTATTTTCTAAAAAGTCTTTTGAATTCTTTCTTAAAATGTGGTGTGGTGATAACCTCATAACCCATTCAAAAAGTCCTTTAAAGTCGTGGCTTTCAATTTCCCTTCTTCAATCAATTTCACTTCGGCAAGTCCCCTTTTGATACTCTCCGCGATGTCAACTGCCGTAAGTTTCTTTTCAACATCTTTTTTATCTTCTTGTAGAACGTGCTTCGCTTTATCATTTGCCAAGATTCGTGCTTCCATTTGATTCTCGTTTATTAGTATTAACAAATATAACTAAAAAAGCACCCCACTATCGCGGGATGCTTTTACAAATGTGCAAACTAACACCACTACTTTTTCTCCGGCCACACGTACTCGAACTTGCCATTAATCGGCGCTCCGAAGTAGTTGACGCCCAGGAAGTCGAGGCGCTTTTTGTGGGTTTCCATGCGTTTGCTGAAATCTTCGAAGTTCTTTCCTTCTTTCGAAGTCCAGCCTACTTCGGCAAGGGCGGTGGCGCGGGGCCATACCATATATTGTACGTAGGCAGGGGTTTTCATGTATTCCGTCCACACGTTGCCTTGCACGCCGAGAATGTGTTTCGCTTCGTCCGCGGAGAGTTCGGCAGGCGTTGGATCGTAGGAATAGGACTCGGCAAGGTCCGTGAAGCCGCCGATAGCGACAGGCTGCGTTTTGGCTTCGGCCTGGTAATGGTCGAGATAGCAGAAGTTGCCGGGCGTCATGATCACGTCGTGGCGCTCTTTCGCGGCAGCGATACCGCCTTCGATACCACGCCAGCTCATTACGGTCGCATTCGGCGAGAGTCCGCCTTCGAGGATCTCGTCCCAGCCGATCATCCGGCGGCCTTTTGCCGTGATGAACTTGTCGATCCGCTTGATCACGTAGCTTTGTAGGCCGTGCTCATCTTTCAAACCTTCCTTCTTAATAAGGTCCTGTGCGAAACGGCTTTCCTTCCATTGCACTTTCGGGCATTCGTCGCCGCCGATGTGGATGTATTTGCTCGGGAAAAGGTCGATTACCTCGGTAAGCACATCTTCCAGAAACTTGAATGTCTCTTCTCGCGGCATGAAAACATCATCATACACGCCCCATTTAGTACCCGTCTCATAGATTTTGTCCGGGTTGTTGCCCAGCTGCGGGTAAGCCGCCAATGCTGCCAATGCGTGCCCGGGCATTTCAATTTCAGGGATTACATTCACGAAACGGTCTTCCGCGTATTTGATAACCTCCTTAATTTCCTCCTGGGTATAGAACCCTTCGTAAGGCTTACCATCATATTTATGATCGCTGTAATGCCCTTTCATGGTCTCTTTACGCTTCGAGCTGATGGTTTTGAGTTCAGGATATTTTTTGATCTCGATGCGCCAGCCCTGATCGTCGGTAAGGTGCCAGTGGAACTGGTTCTGCTTATGCAATGCAATCAGGTCGATGTACTTCTTGACAAACTCGATCGGCATGAAATGACGGCATACGTCGAGCATCAGCCCGCGGTAAGCGTAGCGCGGCATGTCTTTGATCGTTACACAGGGAACCGTCCATTTTACGCCTGCAACCGGAGTTTCGCTAAATATTTCGGCCGGTAGCAGTTGCAGCAGGGTCTGTACGCCGTAGAATGCACCTTTGGCCGTTTGCGCCTGGATCGTCACGCCTTTCGGTGTCGATAGCAAGCGGTAACCTTCCTCGCCAAGGCTGGCATCGGACGATACTACCAGCGAAATGTCGCCTTTGCCTTTCACGGCCTGTACCGATTGACCGGTGCCCTTGGCAAGTTGCGCAGCAAGCATGTCCGCTACATGCTCCCATCTAGCGTCGGCAGGGGCTCCGACCTTCGTTTTTGTTTTCAGCGTCCATACGCCTTGGGTAGTCTGGACCTGGGTGGGTTTGGGGATCACGTTGATCTGAGCGAACGCTGAGTGTACGAGCACGCAGCAGATCAGTCCGAGAAGGAAACGTTTCATGAAATAGGATTTCGGTATTTATTAAAATAATTTAAAAATACCGCAAGTTATCAGTTTCCCATTTTAAAATACTGCGAATCTTAAATTTTTTATAATTTTATGTAATTATTTCAAAAAATGGCGCGTTACAAGGTTTACGTGTAACTTTGTACCTGATAATACTTTACAACTAGGTTTTGTTATATTCTCCACACGCTATCAGCAATTTTACCTGACTTAACTCCTAATAAAATCTAAATCCTATACCCGTGAAAAGAACTCTGTTTCTTAACAGTATTGCCCTATTTTTACCTACACAACTCCTTCTCGCATCCCCCAACAGCCGACCGTTTCCTGTGAATGGTGCAAAATCGCAGCGCGTGGTTGGCGGTAAGCTCGTGGGTAAGATCGTGGAAGCACCAAACAATTCCGGCGTTGCATTTGCTACCGTCGCATTACTAATGCCCAGGGATTCTTCCCTCGCCAGTGGCGCAGTAGCCGATGAGAACGGGGTATTCACCATTGCCGACGTGAAGCCGGGCAATTACATCCTGCGCGTGACCAATATGGGTTACCAAACGCTTTACCGTCCTAATGTAAGCGTCGCTACGGAGGCGAATCTGGTCGACCTGGGCAGCCTTACCCTCGTGCCGGAAGCGCAGAAACTCGCCGAAGTGGTGGTTAAGGGGGAAAAAACGATGATCGTCGACGATATTGACAAGAAGATCGTCAATATCGGGAAAGATATGCTCGCTACGAGCAACAATGTAAGCGACCTGCTGGAAAAGGTCCCCGCCGTTTCGCTGGACGAAAACGGTAACCCTCAGGTACGCGGTAAAGGCAACGTAGTGGTGCTGATCGACGGCAAGCCGTCCAACCTCTACGGCAGCGACCTGCCGACGATCTTGCAATCTTTCCCGGCCAACCTCATTGAAAGAATCGACGTGATGACGACCCCTTCCGCAAAATATGAAGGGGAAGGCGCGTCGGGCGTGATTGATATTATTACCAAAAAAACCAAAATCCGGGGCATGAATGGCGGTGCGCGGTTGAGCATCGGGAACAAAAACAACAATGCGGCGTCGGGGAACCTCAGCTACAAGGCCGGGAAGTTTGGCCTGAATGCCTCGTTAAGCGGACAAACCCGCGCTATGACCTGGGAAAGGACATTAAGCCGCGACAATTTCGTAACCGAGTCCACTTCGCATTTACAGCAAGACGGTACCGGCGGCAATAAGGGCAAGAATGCATTCGGCCGCGTGGGTGTCAATTATGATTTCAATGACAAAAACGCCATTGAAGCCGGCGTAAACTACTCGCGCGACAACAGCCGTAATAACAGCAATATCCTCAATGAGACGACGCTCGCTTCGGGGGTGGTTTCAGAGACTTTCCGTCGCCTCAACAACAGCAAGGGCAATGGTGATAATGTCAATTTCAACCTCGATTACCGTCTGAAATTTGCCGAAAAGGACCATCAGCTCAACTTCAATTCGAGCTACTCGCTCGGCGGTTCGGATGGAGAATCCTATTTCGCACAGGAAAGCACGATCGACAGCCTCATGCGCGACCAGCAGAACCTGCGCAACAACAACCGCCACTCGCTGTTCCTCAATGCTGACTACACCTGGCCCATTACGCCGAAAGCGACATTGGAAGCGGGTGTGCGCTCACGCAGCAGCTCGAACGACAATGTGAATGCGTTTTACAACCTCGACCGCGAGACCAACGGCTACGTTTTTGACGAAAATATCAGTAATGTATTCGGCTATAAGGATGCGACGTACACAGGTTTTATGACATTCTCGCAAAAAACCGATCTATGGGGACTTCGGGCCGGCTTGCGTGTAACAGATTATAACCAGGATATTAACCAGATCAGCCGCAAGCAGGATTTCAGCGTGCATTTCCTCACATTGGTACCATCGCTCGCGGTGACGCGCAAGCTGGGCGAATCGTCGCAGGTGAAGCTCAATTACAGCCGCCGCGTCCAACGCCCCGAAGCCGACTGGCTGAACCCCTACACGGATGTTTCCGACCCGCGTAATGTCAAAACGGGTAATCCGAACCTGCGTCCCGAGTTTACACACAAGGCTGAAATGGGTTATTCCAATTATGAAGCTAACGGCGGCTGGGGACCATCGCTTTTCATGGATTACTCCAACAACGCCATCACGCAGATCCGTACGATCGATGAAGCAGGCGTTTCGCTCACCAGATATGATAATGTAGGCCGTGAGTTTTCTTATGGTTTTGAAACTGATTTTTCCCAAAAACTCTTTGGCGACATCTTGAAAATCAATGGCAGCGGCCGGGTGTTCCGCAGTGAGGTGGTGTCGGCCATTGCGCAGATCGACAACCGCACGTGGAGCTACTCGGGTAACCTCAATGCATTCATCACGCTTCCTGCCGACTTCCGCGCATCCGCCTACGTGAACTACGAGGGTCCGCGGGCGATCGCACAGGGCACGCGCGACGGCGTTTTCATTGCCAATATGGGCATCCGTAAAGATTTGCTGGAAAAGAAAGCGACCATTTCCTTTAATGTGCAGGACATTTTCCTTTCCCGGAATTACCGAAGCCAGCTGAATACCGCCACCTATTCGCAGTCCTCGAACTGGCACCAGACCAACCGGCTTGTGAATGTGACATTCCAATACAGGTTTGGCAAAATTTCCGCAAGCGGCGACGATGCGTGATCGAAGTAAGGGTATTTGTTAATATATGTGAAAAGGAAGGGCCGTACAGACCCTTCCTTTTCATTTACAAGCAGTTCCCAATTGTTGCAGGAAGCGCTGTTACGACCATTTTTCCCCAGGTGTGCGCTGATGGAACGGTTTTTGCAAATAGGTCGCACAGGAGTCGATTAATTTTGCTTATTTAAACCCCGAACACGCAATGTGATCTAAAAAACCGGATGCCGGAACCCCGGAACCGGAAGGGTCCAAAACTTTAAACAAAAATCTTTACACAGATGAAAAAGCTAAAAATGCTGGCCGCGCTGCTACTTGTAACGGCTGGTTCGTACGCACAGAAATTGCCTGCTGACTCCATATTCTCGCAGTTCTACAAGGCAACGGGCGGAAAAGGCTTATGGGACGGGGTAAAATCCTATAACCTCAAAAGAAGCTATTCCGCAGCCGCAGCGACTCCCTACGATGCGGTAATCACGGCATCCATACCCGACCAGTCGATTTACAAGAATAAGACGATCATGAAGCGCAGCTTTGTGTACACTGTAAAAGGCGATCAGGGATGGATAAAAGTACCGATCGGGCAGCGGGTGGATGTAAAAGACCTCAGCCAGGCCGAGCAGCAAAATATGCGTATGGAGTTGTATGACAACCTCGTACCTTTTATTAATTACAAAAATCGCGGGTTGATCGCAACGACCGTCGGCACCGAAACAGTCAATGGCGCCCAGGTTAACAATGTTGAGTTACAGGGAAAGGGGGTAAAATACAACCTCTATTTCGATGCCAAATCGGGACTGCTTGTTCGCCAGAAAGCATTGCAGGCAGGTGTGGAAACGACCACTGATATGTCGGATTACGCCAAATCCGGGTACGGTATTTTATATCCGACCAAACTGGTGGAACAGACAAGCACCGATAAAAAACCGGTTACGATCAAATCGACATTGAACGTGAACGATAATGTAAACGTCGAACTGTTTAAAAGATAACAACCAGGGACCGCTGGTTCCGACAACCGGATAGCCGATGCTTTGCATGCGGCCATCCGGTTCACTGAAAACCAAGATTCTCAACGCCTGGAAACGGCGGAAAACAGCCAGGGATGAAGAAAGCACTGAAAGTATTGGCCATAATAATCCTGACAGTATTGATTCTGGTTGGCGTGTTGGTCTGGGGTATCCAGACACCGTTCGGCCAGAATTTTTTAACGTCCCAGGCAAATTCCTTTTTACGCAAAAAACTCAAAACCAAGGTCAATATCGAAAAAGTACGCTTCGATATCCCCGATTGGGTATTGCTGGAAGGCGTTTATTTCGAAGATCTGCATGGCGACACGCTCGTGTCGGGGAAACGCCTCTATGTCGACCTCGACATGTACAGCCTCATTAAAGGCGACATCGGGATCAACAAAGTGGAACTGGAAGATGTGAATGCCAATATCAACCGCGTTTTGCCGGATACCGCCTTCAATTTCCAGTTTATCGTAGATGCATTTGCCGGTACCGATACCACGGAGGTCGACACAACTGCGTCGAAACCGCTTAAAATGCGGCTGGACCAGATTTCCCTCAAAAAGGTCCGGTTTTCCTATCGCGACGCGGTCATCGGTACCGACGCTTCCGGAAATATCGACTCGGCCATTGTCAAATTCGATAAGTTCAACCCGACCATTTCGCAATATCACCTCACCAGCACCGCACTGAACAACAGTGAAGTGAAGCTGAGAATGTACCCCGCATTGAAAGTGGCTGCCGCCGGTCCCGAGCCTAAGCCCGATCCGGCCGATTCGTTGGACATTAAAGTTGGCGACATTGATATCCAACAGTTCAAATGGCAGTTTGATGATGAAGTCTCAGGATTGAAAAACGGCATGACGGTCGGGAAGCTGGCCGGGCATGTGAACAACATTTATATGGGCAGCCAGCGTGTGGATGTGAAGAATGTTTCACTTCAAAACATGTCGCT
>CBIHPQ010000089.1:0-18187 GCA_966211825.1 uncultured Dyadobacter sp.
AAAACCCATACCCACGATAACTACTGTGATTTGCTTGTCGCTCATTGTTATTTTGTTTAATGCCCCGGGTTGAAACCCGGGGTTAAGAAATGGATTGATTTGCTTCTTTTTTTCGAGCCTCTGGCTCTGATTTTTGAGCCAGAGGCTCAACCATTTTCGGCCCGGGGTTTCAACCCCGAGGAAATGGGGCCTACTTTGATGCCCATTCTACTGCATTTCTCAGAATGGTTTGGTAAGGCTCGATGGTGTGCGATTTGGCGTCGTGCCCTAGTGCAATGCCTACGATTTTCCCCTTAGGATATTTCACGATGAAGATGCTTGGGAAAACTTTGTCCGAACCTTCGGCTTTGGATGTGGCCAGTACTTCAATGGGCGTGCCTGCCGCATCCGGCTTGAAATAGTACAGCTCGTCGTCCAGCTTGAAAGTGGCGGGGACGCCCCTGGTTACCGGGTGCTTTTGGGTAATGGTTACTTCAAACGGCCCGTATTTATCATGACCTTTCGAGCCTCCTCCTACGAGCTTCTGGTTGTATTCAGGCCAGTCGGCCCAGTTGTACCAGAGTGCGGGATGCGCCAGTACCAGGCCTTTCCCGGCATCCACGAATGCGAAAATGGCTTTGCGTGTCGCTTCGTCGGCAATGGGCTGGTTGTTGCTGAGGTAAAGCACGTCAATGTCTTTCAGTTTGGCCAGAATGGTCGTCGGGTCGCTGGTATATTCCACTGTTGCCAGGCTATCTTTTTGCAGCGTTTGTACATCTTCCTGCTTATACCACCGGTCGAAATCGTGGGACGCGCCGCCGCCTACCAGCAGCACGCGGATCGCCTTTTTCTTTCCGGGAATTTCCGCCATCACATGATGGGCAATCGAGGCTAACAGAAGCACTAATGTGGCGATGGTTTTCAAGTTTGAACGGGCCATTTTTTGTTTGGGAGTTTAGAGTTTAGGAGTCTATGAGTTTAAAGTGTTGAGTTTAAGAGTGTATGAGTCCAAAAGTGAATGATCAAGGCTTGCGAGACTAAGATTTAAAGGGTTTTTCATTAGGCAGTTCCTGAGTTTAAGCAAAGATTAACATCACTCTAAGCTCATAAACTTTGAACTCTCTAAACTCATAAACTCTTTACCACGCGCAGGATTCCGTTCATGCCGCGCCAGTGGCCCGGGAATGTGCATACGTAGGGATAGTCGCCGGGCTCGGCCGGCACGGTAAATTCCAGGGTTACCGTTTCACCGGTGTTCACCAATCTTGTCGAATGCAAAACTTCCGGGGTCTTGGGAACGTATTGCATTTCGGCGGCTTTCGGATTACTTAGAAGTTCGTCCGCGGCCTTACCTACTTTCTGCAAGGTGCCTGGTTTGATGATCAGAAGGTTATGCTGCATTCCATCCGGGTTTTCGAGGTTAATCACCACTTTTTGGCCCGCTTTCACGGTAATCAGCTTTTTATCGTATTGCATGATCTCCTTTTCCACTTTCAGCTCGATCACCATCGCATCGGACGCTGCAGGTTTGGAAGCTGTTTTCGCCGTGGAAGCCGCATTGCTTCCGCCTTCATTCGGGCGATTGAGTTCGAGGGAAGCCTTTTGGAAGTTTCCGACAAAACCAAAACGCCCCTCATATTGACCGATCCTGTCCTCGCCTTCCATATCCTCGCCCGACCGCAAAGAATTGCTCAGCGGTGCATTGAAAAGCATGTGTGCCTTTCCGGTAGCCGCTTCTTTGCCATCTATTTCAATTCGGATGTTACCGCCCTGTGTCAGGCTTGCTACCACGTCGAATTTATCGGGCAGGGTGCCCGAGGTGGTTGCCTGGCTAAGCATGCCGTGCTGTTTCACCGCCATGATCAGCTTGCCGTCCTGGATGTAGAGCGCATACCCGCCGTCTTTTCCACCCTGACCGGCAATGAAGCCCTGCAATGCACGGTCGCGGCCCTTATTAATCGTGGCGCGGATCGTGATTTCCTTGCCTGTCACATCAGGCGGGAATTGCAGCGTATTTCTCCTTCCTAATGGATAAACCTCTTTGCTGAGCGCCTCCGTTACCTGGGTCGTGAATGCGGACGGCTGTGAACCTTTGCCGGCAGCCGCCAGAAAGCCCTTTTCATGTTTGATGGCCGCAGCCAGAATGGCGCGCGAAAGCCATTGGTCCTTCGCATTCTGCTCATCGAGTGTTGCCTGGTAAACAGCCGCGCCCACTTTTTCCGACGCCGGTAATTCCGCGAGGGCCACGAATACGCTTAGCCGGGTGTTCAAATTGGCGTCTTTCATGCTTTTTTTAAGCATTTCAAAACTTTGCTCCTTCTTAGGCAAAACACTCGCCGCAGCTTTGCGCACACCCGCTGCCGGATGGCTCAATGCCTTGTTCACGACCTGCAATGCCTCCGCATTCGAACCGTCGACCGTCGAACCGTCGACCGTCGAACCGTCGAGCACGCCCAGGCCATGCAATGTCCATAATGCATGCACCGCAGGACTGTTCAACCCGATTTCATCGACTTTTGGATTATTAATGATCTTATACAAATCCGGCACCACCGAGAGTTTCTTCGACTCCACGAGCAAGCGCTGCGCCGTCATCCGCCAGAACATATTGTCGTTTTCCAATGCAGCCAGCAATCCGGGCAGGTCGTCTGTCGAGAGTTTTAATGCAGGCGTTTTCTTTCCGTTTTTATAAACAATGAGGTAAACGCGTCCGTGGTTAAGGTCGCGCATGGGGCTGCTGAATGCATTACCCGGGCCGTGTGGCTGCTCTTCAAACGGGAGAATGAATTTCGAAGGCGATTGTGCCGGTACAAACACATTATGCTGGATAATGAAGTTATACCAATCCGCGATCCAAACCGCGCCGTCGGGGCCTACTTCGGCTTGTACCGGGCCGAACCATTCGTCGGAGCTTGCCATGAAGTTCCAGCCGTCTTTTTCCTTGAAACCAGCTCCGTCGGGTTCCAAAACGGCTTTGTGTACCAAACGGATGGTCGGTTCGGTGACGAATGCAATGCGGTTCCAGTACTCTTTTGGAAAATTGCGGGCAGTGTAAAAATGGTGGCCTGCCGCGGAAGTAAACCCTCCTACTACATCGACCTGCCGCAAATTGGGTGTTACAGCGTGTGCATCATAATGGCCGTCGATCTTCTGAACGGCTTGTACGGATGGTTGCTCTTCACCCAAAGTGCGTTGCATGAGTCGCCCCGGCATGGAATAGAATGCGCTGTGTGTGTTGTTGGCGGTCGAAAGGAAGACGTTGTTATCCTCGGTTACCCCTAATCCCCAGGTATTGTTGCTGCTGTTTCCGAGGTATTCGAAATTCTTGCCATCGGGACTGAAACGGTATACTCCCTGGGAAAAGCTCATTTTCTTCCCATCGATCGTCCCATTAAATCCGGAATAGCCGAGCACACCCCATATTTTATTATCAAAACCATATTGCAGGTTGGAAGGCCCCGCGTGGGTATCGTTCTTGCCCCAGCCGGTCATGATCACTTCACGCACATCGGCCACATCGTCGCCATTGGTGTCTTTCATAAACACGAAATCCGGTGCCATGGACACGATAATCCCGCCATTCGAGAATACCATACTGGTGGGAATATTCAGCTTGTCGGCGAAAACGGTAAACTTGTCGGCCTTGCCATCACCATTGGTATCCTCACAAATCTTGATGCGGTCGTTGGCGGCACCGTCGGTTTCTTTGAATGTATTGGGATAATCGACTGATTCAACCACCCACAAGCGCCCGCGCTCGTCCCAGGCCATGGCAATGGGATTGGTAATGTCCGGTTCGGAAGCAAAAAGCTGGATTTCAAAATCGGCCGGGACCTGCGTCAGTTTATTGGATTCCGCTGGCGAAAGCGATTCCTGCATTTTGGGGACCACGTGCCTTTTGGTATAATGCGAAATGGTGTCCGACTCGTAAATATCCACATTAGGGATATTCAGGCCCGCAATTTGCGCCTGTACTTCATCGCCCACGGCCCAAAGCACGCCGTTTCTTACCAGATCGAGGAAACCTTTGTTAGTCCAGGTACTATCCTCATGTCCGTAAGCGGTGTAGAAAACGCGGCCTTTGCCTTCGTTGCGCACCCATGTGTAAGGCTCATGCACTTCACCCTCCACACGCTCGCCGAGCACGATCTTATCCGGGTTCAGGTTTTTGTGTACGTAAGTTTCATCCCAGGTCTGAAAGTCGGTAATGCCTTTCATGACCTGGTGATCCGGTTTTAGAATAGTGTTTTTAAATGTGCCCGTTTTGTGCGAGGCAAACTGGCCGCCTATTGTTTTGATATACCAGGGAGAATTCCTGAAACAGCCCGAAGCCGAATGGATCGGAATGAGCCCTTTTCCGCCCTCCACAAATGCTTTCATCGCACTTTCCTGCGAGGGCGACAGCGAATCGTGATTGGCATAGATGATCAGACCGTCGTATTTTTCCAGGTTTACAGCATTAATGTCGGCAAGATCGGCTGTGTACGACATGTTGATACCGCTTTTAAACAGCTTCACCGCCAGCCACGGCGCGTATTTGCCCGAATCGTGGTGCTTGCTGTTGTGCCCCAAAAACAATACTTCGGCACGGCGGCCTTTGGAAGCGCCAGCCTTCACCGTCGCCCCCCCTATCTTACTCTTTGCACATGCCAGCGCCATAAGCCCGACAAGCAGGAGTGCAATGTATTTCCTCATTCAAATGGATTTTAAAAGAAAAGTTTCGGTTTTAGTATGGGAACAAACCCCTATAAATTGACTTTCTGGACAGGTGAAAACACCATGTCCTCTACATCCTTGATCTTCACGCCCACCCTTGCGAATACATAATTTTGCGCCGGTGAAAGCGTAGGGACCGTAGCTGAGATATTGATCGCATTCAAATCCTTGACATCCGTTCCCGCCAGGTCCGTTACGGCGACGTTGGTAGCGCGTGCCACGAAATCGGTTTTGTTTACATACAATGAGACCCTTTCGATGTCTTTACCCTCGGTGCCCGCCAGGATTTTTTCAAGTTTTAATGAAACATTCACCTTACTCTCCCCTCCGCTGAACTGCGGTGTGCGGATCATGTAGTAAGGCATCACCTCGACGTCCAATGTCTGGTTGCCCGAAAGGTTTACAAACAGCGTATCCTTCGAAGCAACGTCTTTGGCAATCGTCTTGAACGGCCCCCGGTTTCTTGGAAAAACCAACTTGTAGCTTCCATCGAAAAGCAATGCCGAGTAGGAACCATCCTGCGCGATCGGCGCGTCGATGGCGGCCAGCTTACCAAAACCGGGTTGCCAGAGTTGCAGCCGCACCTGGCCTTCTTCCACGCCCACCGGCTCGCCTTTGTACACGATCTGGCCCGAGAGCATCGATTTAGGTTCGGTGTAGTTGTCTTTGTCACAAGCCGTCAGGAGCGCAATCATCGCAACAAGCGGCATTATATGAAATCTGATTTTCATGATATCGTATCGTTTGAATGTGATGGCCTATTGGTTCGGGTTTCTGACGAGCTTGGGATTATTGCTGATGATCGCGTCGTCGATGTACGAATAGTAATTCCCGAGCTGGAAACGGTCGGCGCCGGTGACACGGCTCAGTTTGACCGGTTTGTAAATCCACTTGCCATTGTTGGCTGAGCCCGGATCGTAGATTTTATATGACCACAATCCCCACGGCTGCGTGTTGCGCTTGGTGGCTTTGCCCAGGTCTTTCGAAACTTCCGCTGCGGTGATCGCATTGCCGTCCTGGATGAGGTGGGCGATGCGCCATCTTTTCATGTCATATAAAAGATGGCCTTCGAATGCGAACTCGACGCGGCGTTCATGCACCAGGCGGTCGAAATTAATGTCGGAGGCTTTCAAAGGCGTAACCAGTCCTGCACGTGCGCGTACCTGATTCATGTAACCTGCCGCTTCTGCTGCCTGCCCCAGTTCAAATGCGGCTTCCGCTGCATTCAGGAGCACTTCGGCGTACCGGTAGCGGACGAGCCACACTTCGCTGTTCACCCCACGCTGGCCGGAGCCGAGTACCGGGTCGAGGTATTTGCGGAGGTAAAAACCGGTTTGCGCGGTGAATTCAAATCCGTCGATCGGGCCATCGAAGCCTACTACCTGCTCGGGTACCGTTTTACCGGGAAGCGTTTTTTGGGCACCGCGGTCGTCGCCGCTGATGATCGTGCCGTTACCGAGCTGGTAACCCGCCCAGATATCCACTTTGCGGCTTTTGAATGTGGTACCCGGCAGGATCACCGTTCCGGCAAGGCGGGCATCGCGGCCTGCGAAAATGTCGGTTTGGTCGTTGTAGTAAATCGGCGTTCCGTTTGCATTGGTGGTGGGGATCGGCGCGAATGTATTGTCCAGCTTCTCAAATGCTTCGACAAATTGCAGTGAAGGGTTAATGCGCCCTCCTTCCTCCTCCTCTGCACCGTAACGCGGCTGGTTCCAGCCGGTAAAGTAATGCACCTTTCCGCTTTGCAGTTTGAAATCCTCTACAAAAATGACTTCCGAATTATTGGCCTTATCATAGAAAATGCTGGCGAAGTTTTCAGCCAGGTCCGGCTTTTTGGTATACAATGCATAGGTACCTGCCTTGCCGGAAATGATTTCCTTGGCGGCTGCCAATGCTTTGGTATAATAACCGTTTGCCATCGTCGCCGGAATGCCTACCTCGCCGCCGGGCAATGAAACCGCGGGCGTATTAGCCCCATATTTGGCAATCGAACCCGCATAAAGGGCCGCTCTCACCTCCATTGCCAGCGCAGCAGCCTTGGTAGCACGCGATTTCTCGCCCGGTGTCGCCGGCAGTTTGTCTTTAATTTCCTCGGCTTCTTTGATGATAAAATCATAGATTTCCGACTCTTTCGCACGCGGATGTTGCAGGTAGCTCGGATCGCCGCTGTAATCGTACACCATCGGTTCGAGGATCAACGGCACGCCGCCCATTCTTTTCACCAATTCAAAATAATAGGACGCACGCAAGAAACGTGCCTCGGCCAGGTAACGCTCACGAACGGCCGGGCTGAGCTTTTCAGCAGCAGTACATTTCTGAATAAACAGGTTCATTTCGCGGATGTAGGCATAATCCCAATGCGCCCATGAACCGAAGCCCCAGCCGCTGTTCTGGAAATTGTTATACCTGCCCGCTTCCGACCAGAATGCTTCATTGAATTCTCCCACCGTTGTCCATCCCGGAACGTCTACGTCCCCGACCCGGATTGTTTTGAATGTGGATTGATCGACGTAGCGGTTGTACAGGTCGCCCAATACCGAAAGCACCTGGCCCTCATCTGTCCAGATCTGCTCTTCCGAAAGCTGGCCTGTCGGCGGACGGTTCAGGAAATCGTCGTCGTTACAGCTCCAACCCAATGTCAATACGGCAATAGATAGTATTTGAAATATCTTTTTCATGTTGGAATCCAATCGGTTTAAATAGATAGGTTGATGCCTACGTTCACAAACTTGTTCTGCGGGAATTGCAGTCCGTTATCATTCTCGATCTCGGGGTCGATACCATATTCTTTCACATTGTCGATCGAGAACAGGTTGTAGCCGTTGATATAGAACCGGGCGCGTTGCAGGCGAAGTTTTTCCAGGATGGATTTCGGCAGCGAGTAGCTGAGCTCGATCGTTCTGGCCCGGATGTATTTCACATTATGCACCCAGAATGTGGAGTTTTTGTAATTCATATGGCCACCGTCGTTATAGCGCAGCGCCGGATATTTACCCGGAATCCATTCGCTGTTCACATCGAACGGATCGGCACGGTGCCATCTGTCGAGGAAGATGCTGTTCAATGCGCCTTCGTTCTGATATGGCCAGCGCTGTTCGTAGTTCTGGTTCCACGAATACATCCCGCCACCTGAGAAGTCGGCATTGAAACCGATGCCTTTCCAGCTCACCGAGAAGTTCAACCCGAAGTTCACATTAGGCTGGCCGGTTGCATTGTAGCCTATCGGTCTCTCGTCCAGGCCGTTGATCACGTTGTCTCCGTTGATGTCTTTGTAAATCAAATCTCCCGGCAGCAATGTGCGGTTGCCCTGGCCATCGATATTCACAGGATATTCGGCAATCTGCTGTGCCGACTGAAACTGGCCAGTTGCCTCATATCCCCAGAAAATATTGTTGTAACGGTCTTCCTTCGAGTTCCGATAGCGGTCCCAGGAGTTGTTGAAGATCGGCTTGTACGACGCATCGAAGCGTGTGCGTGAGAACGATACATTACCGCCGATCGAGTAGTTGACATTGCCGGCTTTTCCATTGTAGGTCAATGCTCCCTCCCAGCCGCGCTGCGAGTCACTGTTCACATTTTCGTCGGGCAACGAGTAACCCAGCTCGCTTGGAACGAGGATGTCGTATTTACGTCCCAGCAATCCGGTACGGAGGCGGTAGAAGTAATCCACGCTCCCGGTGACTTTGGTTCCGAGGAACGAGAAGTCGGCACCGATGTCCAGGATCTTACTTTTAAACCATGAAATCGTATTGATGATCTGGCCTTTGTCACGCGATGTTACCACGGCATTGCCGCTCAGGATCACATTTCCTTTGTTGTAATCGTAACCGGGCAGGTATGCGTAAGGGCTTAGCGGTCTGTTAGGATCATTGTCGAAAAGAATGTTGTCGTCCCCGAGAATACCGTAGGAAGCCCTGAATTTCAGGTCATCCAGAATGCTGCGCTCGCCCACTACCTTTTTGAAAAAACCTTCCTCCGAAATCCTCCAACCTACGGAAGCGGACGGAAAATAACCCACGCGACGGTCCGGCGCAAACTTCCACGAGGCGTCACGGCGGGCCGAAACTTCGAGGTAATACTTGCCGCCATAATCGTAGTTTACCCTACCGATATACCCTATACGTGCAAGCTCAGTGTCGGTATCATTATACGTATCCATGGTTGGAAAGTATATCAATGGCAGCACGTTCGTCTTAGGCACGGCGTGTACCCATTGCTCCTGCACCTGCTCGTCCTGCCATTCCGAAACGAAGGTGGCGCCTACCGTGTGTTTGCCAAATGTGTTGTTGTAGGCAAGTTGCCCCTGGTACACATTACGCATTACTTTCTTGGTACCGCGCTCGCGCCACGGGTTGGTGGAGCCGCCGGTAACAGTATAGGTGTCGTCGTTTGGATTGTAGGTGTAAGCCTTGTAGGTGTATTCGTGTCCGTTCATGACGCGGTCGGCGATGTAGTAGGAGTACATTCCCCTTGCGCTCAAACCTTTTACGCCCGGGATCTGGTATTCTGCCGAGAAGTTGGTTTGCAACACGCGCCAGTATTCGGTCCAGTAGCCGCCGAGTTTCTTGTTGTTATAAGCCCAGTTGGTTTCGTTGTGTTTGATATCGTTCAGATATTCAGGGTTATCGTTCGCGTACGGGCGCTCAAACGGGCGGTTACGCAGGATTGCAAAACGGGGGAGCCAGTAGTCGTCCGCACCGGGGATACCGGGTTGGTCGCGCTTCTCGATCCGTCCGTTAATCTGCACACCCAGTTTCAGACGGTCGGTGATTTTCGCATCGACGTTGCTCTGAATGTTGGTACGGTCAAATGTAAATTCCCGGCCCAGCACGGAGTTCTGGCTCAGGCGTGTTGCTGAAATGTAATAGTTGATTTTGTCCGAACCGCCCGTCATGTTCAGGTTGATCGAGCTTAGCGGCGCATTCTTTTTGATAATGAAGTCTTTCCAGTTAAATGTCTGGTAACCACGTTCTGTACCCACACGATACTTTTCAAGTTCGGCTTGCGTGATCGACGTTTTGCCAAATTGGTTCATCTCCGCTTCCGCCTTACCGTGCATCCATTGATAGGAATCGTTCACGACATTCGGGAAGCGCGACCAGTTTTGCCAGCCGGTGTAAGCATCGACGCTCACCGTATTTTTCGCACCCATTTTACCACGTTTGGTCGTCACAACCACTACCCCATTCGCCGCACGAACCCCGTAAATAGCCGCAGAAGCGTCTTTCAGCACCGAAATGCTTTCAATATCATTGGGAGAAATGTTGTTGAACTGGCCTGCATCCTGCTGGATTCCGTCGATCACGAACAGTGGGTTACCCATGTTACGGATCTGGATGTTGGCACTCGCGCCCGGACGGCCATCCGGCATCCGGAATGTGACGCCAGGAATTTTTCCCGCCAAACCCGAGCTTACTGTCGAACCTCCGTGCACGCGCTCGATGTCCTTGCTCGTCACCGTCGCGATGGCGCCCGTGAGCGATTCTTTTCTTTGCGTACCATAACCTACCACAACCACTTCTTCCAGTGCTTTGTTATCTACTTTCAAAACGATATCCAATGCGCTTTGGCCCGCCGGAACGGCTACTTCCTGGGAGATAAATCCCACAAATGAGAAGATCAGGACATGCTCGCCGTTGGGAAGCGTGAGAGAGAAATTGCCTTTTTCGTCCGTGGAAGTACCGGTCTGTGTACCTTTCAATACCACACTTACGCCGGGCAAACCTGCGCCAGCCTCGTCTTTCACAGCCCCTGAAATGGACTTATCCACCGTCTCGGCGATGATTTCCACAATGGGCGTTTCCTCCGAAACAGGTTCAGCCGAAGCATGGTCGGGCTTGATCACGATCAGGTCGTTATTGATCTTGTAATGCAATTCAAGGGGTTTCAGCAAAGCGTCCAAAACGGCCGATAATGAGCCATTTTTAACCTTTACCGAAGCCCGGCGATCAGATTGGATCAATTTTGAGCTGAATATAAACTTCGCATTGGTTTGCTTTTCCAGCTGCGCGAAGATCGTTTTGATCTCCTCGTTCCGGATATCAACGGTAACCTTCTGGCTCAATGCAGATTGAGCCCTCCCGTCGTTCGCCCACGTGAGGCCCGCGAACAGGCCAGCCAGGATACATTGCATTAATGTGATTCGCATGAGCTTGATGAGAAAGTCTTCAGGTCGTCGAACTTTTTTCATATTTTTGAATGAATTTGTTGTTTAAGGAGATTATTCAACGAAATCTTCCCCTGTTCATCCATTGTCCAAATGGATGTAGCAGTAATGTCCGTTACTGTTGGGGGAACCCGGATCAGTCATGCTGGAACATGGCTGGTCTTTTTTTATTTTCAGGCAATAGGGTATCGTTACGTCATAGGCGGCGTTTTGGATAAATGTTGATATGTCGGGTTTAAAACTACTTACATCCTTTTCCCAGGATCGTTATCTGGTTATCGGCCATTTCGTACTGCGCGTCCAGCGCATTGCAGATCACTTCGAGCTTTTCCTTCAAAGGCTGCCCGATCAAAGTCGCGTTCAGCGGGCAACTGCCCATTTTTTCCCGGTCGTAAACGATCCGGACGTTGTAGGCGCTTTCCAATATCCGGAATACCTCCGAAACCGGGGTCTCATCAAATACAAAATGCTGTTTTGAAACATCCTTTTCAGAAGCCACCGCCACCGCGGCAGGCAACGGAATGATCTTGCCACTCTCCTTAGAAAACGCTATCCGCTGATCGTGATTCAACGTTACCCCTTCCAACTCGGGCTTGTCCAGAACGGCCTCTTTTTGGGTATTATCCAGGTTATTGATGGAAAATACGGAAACAGTACCCGTCCTCACTTCCACTTTAATGTCCTTGCTTTCCGAAGATGCATCGATGGTGAAACTGGTACCGAGGACTTTCGTAGCCAGGCCGTAGCTGTATACCAGGAACGGTTTCTGCTTATTTTTTACGATTTCAAAAAACGCCTTTCCGGTCAAGGTTACCTCTCTGCGTTTCCTGTTCACACCTTCCGAATAGCTTAGCCTGCCGCCAGGTTGGAGCACTACCGAGCTTCCGTCTTGCAGCAGCACCGTCATCGGTTTGTCGGTATCATTATACTTCTGAATTGCATTGGGCAAATCAACCTCCTCCCGCACGGCTACTTCCTGCAAAGGCCCATCGGCTTTCTTATAATAAAACCAGTAGCTCACCGAACCAATGCTCAGGATCAGCGCTGCCGATGCTGCCACGCGCGCCCAGCGCCATCCGTGCCCGCGACTCGTTTTGAAAACCGGAACCGGCTCTTCGTCCGGTGTTTTCTGCACATCGTCGTGCATATGGCTTTCGACGATACTCCACATCCTGTCGCTTTGCTTCTGGGTGGGCTGATGCCTCCCCGTGTCCTTTGCCAGCAGAATGACGTACTCCCGCGCGGACTCTACGGTTTTGCGTTTCCTGGGATTCTTTTCCAGGAAGGCCCGCCATTTGCGGTCGCTGAGTTCGTCGGGATGCATTACCCAGGCGATAAACTCTTCATTTCTGATCAGTTCGGTCAGAGAATAAGGATCATGCTTCATGTTTCGCGGGATGCAGTTCGTCGTTCAATAGTACAGAGCGACGAAACGCGGATTTGACCTCTCCAAAATGAAATTTTTTGAAGAAATATTTTTAAATAAATAGTAACAGCCAGAAAATCAGGGAAGAAATGAGCAGGATTTCCCGGCTCTGGCGAAGGGAAGTCAACGCTTTGTAGATAAAGTTGCGGACAGACTTTTCATGCACGGCCATAATCTCGGCGATTTCTTCAATGCTGAAGTCGTCGAAATAGCGCAGCGTAAGTGCTTCGAGCTGCCGCTCGGGTAGCTGCGCGAGCAGTTCCTGAATGCGTTGCGCGCGCATGGAAGACGATTCCACTTCAATCAGCATCGCTTCGGAATGGATGTGGTTGGCAGGTGTATCCTCATCGTCGAGCTCGCTGATCTCCTCCATGGAAGGGAACTTGTCGAGCGCCACATGAATGCGCCGCCGCAATGCGCGGTATAAATAGAATTTAACGGAAGTGACGTTTTCAGTAAGGTTAGTCCGCAGCCGCCAGACGTCGATAAACACGTCCTGGACGGCATCCTCAACCAGCGAGGAATTACTGGAAAGCTTGCTGCCGTAGTTGTAAAGTGTGCGGTGGTATTTTTCAAAAATTGCAGTAAAGGCTCCCTCATCGCCCGTGCGAATCCGTTGCCACAGATCATAGTCCTTGGTATCGCCCGTTGAGGTAGCAATATGAATCACCGCTTCTGTATGTTTTCGTAAGAAAGCATAAAGCTAAAAATTTATCCTTAAAATACCATTGGGTGGTCGACTATCGTAGTTCGGCCATTTGGTATTTACGAAAAAAGCTGCCTTTGGGGCAACCTTGTGATTTTTTGTATGTGGTACTACTACAAGTTTCGCTTTACTTCTCTCACAAATGCAGCCGGGACACCAACTAACCGGGCGATTTCCCGCTGGGTGAATTTCGTTTCACGGAGCAGGTTTTGGACGAAGGTGGTGTTGCGGGCAATGCGTTCCTGCGATGTCCCCTGTTCCAAACCTTTTTCAAGACCCTCTTCTTTACCTTCCTCCTTCACAATCATTAAAATAGTTTCTTCGAATGTCATAGGAATTTCGTGTTTACCAACTACCCTATCTATTTCCAGGTCAAACGCTCTGTCGAGTTCTAAACTGCCTAACCTCACATAAAATTGCAGAAAATTCATCAGCCTTCCAATCTTCCATTTGGGAATATTGCGGTCCAAAAGCCTTTTTGCCAGGTCAATTTTCAAACGGTATAGATCAGTTGCTGAAAGCTTCTTTCCAATGAGCGCGGTCTTGGTAATGAAAATGGCCTGGGCGAACGGATTGTCGCTGACAGCCAGTTCTTCCTCTGATTGATCCAATACTTTGTAACTGTTGAACCGAAAACACAAGCTCGTTCCCAGGCAACTTTGAACAAACTCGTAAGGATGATAATGCTTACAATCATCCGTAACAATGGCGAAGGCAGTGACCGGCTTGCGGTGCTTGTCCCAAATACGATAGTAGTAGGTAAACATTCGCTCCGCAAAGTCGTTATCACGGTAGCCCTGCACTTCGATATGAATCAAAACCCATTCTTCAAGTCCAGACCGACTGTATACTTTTACAAGTTTATCCACAAATTTAGGCAAAAATTGATCGCCTTCTGGCGGAAAAAGCTGCTCCAACTCCTGATCCAGGTATTCGAAACCCTTTTCTATGTCAAACAATGCATCAGCATCGGGGAAGAAGAATTTCAGAAAATCATCAAAAATGTCTTCCAGTATTGATTTCCAAAGAATGTCGTTTCGCTTCATCCAAAAAAAGAAAAGGGTGCCTGAACATTTGTACGTTCATGCACCCTTTTGGTAACGCTATGCTACAAACTATTTTTTCAGAGCTTTCCGAGTTCGTGGATCAGCTTTTCGGTGTCTGCCACGGAAGTCGCCGGGAAATTGGCAATGCGCAATTGTGTGGCTTTTCCAGCCCCATAACCGCTTCCGATCACCATGTCTTTTGACTTAATGCTCTTGATGATATCAGCCGATGGCGCTTCGGTATCCGTCACGATGACTGTTTGAGAGCGGAAAGCTTTTTCCTTCACAAATGCAGAGAAACCTGATGTCTTCTCAATAAATTTATAAAGCATACTTGCCTTCTGCTCGGTTTCCTTGCGGATATTCTTCACACCGATACGATTGAAATCCTCCGCGATCTTGCCAAGCAGATAAATGCCCATCACATTCGGCGTGGCCGGGGTTTCGTTATTCTGCGCATTTTTCCAAAGCGTCGGCAGGTCGTTGTGCGCGCCGATCGAATAGGTGTTGCGAATGCTCTTGGCTTTTTCCAGACAACGTTCGTTCACGATCCATACGCCTAAACCTGCCGGCAAACCGAATGCTTTTTGAACCGAGAAAAACGCAGTGTCGATGATGTTGTAATCCAGCTCCGGATACGGCGCGGACGATACCATATCCACCGCGATGAACTTGCCAGGGTGCTTTTGTTTCAATTTATGAATCTCAGCGACCGGCATTTGTACACCCGAACTCGTTTCGTTATGCGTCGTGGCGATCAGTTCGGCATATTCAGGCACTTCGATTTCCGAAGCGACAAAACCTTCGCCCATCGGTTTTTCAAACTTGTGGGCATACTTGTTCAATGCGTTCGAATAATCGTAAAACTTCTTCGAGAACGAGCCGTTTACGAGGTGGAAGCTTTCCAGTTCCACCGTGCTGAACAAGATGCGCTCCCAGGCTTCCGACGCGGATCCCAAAAAAAGGATCGCGTGGCTATCCGGCACATTAAGCAATGTGCGCAACTGGTCGACCGTAAATTTATGTAAGTCGCGGTACTGCTGGCTGCGGTGGGAGATCGAGCCGAGCTGGTTTTCGACAAATGCCTTCAAATGCTGCTCGAACGTCGGATACAACGCCGCCGGGCCCGGAGTGAAAAAAGTTAATGACATTATTAATGATTGAATGACCGGGTCTCCGGTGCGATGAGTGACTGAATGAGTGAATGGACGACTTTGACAAGACGCCCATTCGCTCCAATTCCTAGTAAAGCATGCGAAAACGGATTGTTCCCTCAACTTCCTTCACTTCCTGGATAAATTCCTCTGTATAATCCTTGGCAATATCCACGATCACATAGCCGATATGCTCATTTGTTTTGAGATATTGACCGGTGATGTTGATATTGTTTTTCGCAAAAATCTGGTTCAGTTTCGCCAGTACACCCGGTACGTTCGCGTGAATGTGCAGCAGGCGGTGCGAGTCTTTCAGCTTCGGCAACTGTACCTCCGGGAAGTTGACGCTGCCGTATGAGCTACCATTGTTCATGAATTCCAGCAATTTGGAAGGCACGAAATGGCCGATATTTTCCTGCGCCTCTTCGGTGCTACCACCAATGTGCGGGGTCAGGATCACGTTCGGCAAGCCTAACAGCTCGCTTTCGAACATCTCGTCGTTGGTCTTTGGCTCCTTAGGGAACACGTCGACACCTGCTCCGGCTACTTTTCCGCTTTTCACGGCGTCGGCCAGCGCTTTAATGTCCACCACGTGCCCGCGTGAGAGGTTCAGGAAGATCACGCCGTCTTTCATCAGGTCAAACTCGCGTTTGCCGATCATATTCGTGTTTTCCTTGCGGCCGTCCACGTGCAAGCTCAGCACGTCCGACATCGCCAGAAGTTCTTCCAGTGTATTGACTTTCTTGGCATTTCCGATAGACAGTTTTTCAACCGCATCATAGAAATACACATCCATACCCAAGGCTTCTGCCACGACAGATAGCTGCGTACCAATGCTTCCGTAACCTACCATACCCAGTTTCTTGCCACGGATCTCGAAGCTTCCGTTGGCCGATTTATCCCAGATACCCTTGTGCATTGAATTGCTTTTGCCAACAATGTTACGGATCAGCAAAATCATTTCACCCACAGCCAATTCCACCACGGAGCGGGTGTTGCTATAAGGCGCATTGAACACCGCGATACCTTTTTTAGCGGCCTCTTCCAGGTCGATCTGGTTGGTACCGATACAGAACGCACCGATCGCCATCAGACGGTTCGCGTTTTCAAGCACACGCTTGGTAATGGTGGTTTTGGAACGGATACCGATAATGGATACGTCCTTGATGCGCTCGCAAAGTTCATCCTCATCGAGGGCGCCTTTTACGAATTCTACATTAAAACCTTCCGACTCGAATGCCTTGCGGGCAACCGGGTGAACGTTTTCAAGAAGTAGCACCTTGATCCTGCTTTTTGGATAAGACTGGCTTCTGCTTAATTTGTTATCATAAAGAAAATCGTCAAACGATGTAGCGATATGGTCCGCTACTGCCGTTACTCTCGGGCGCTCGACGTTTTCAGTAAATGCATAGAAACGATTGGCCAGGCCGGATGCCTTCAATTCATAGTCCGTATAGCCATCACCGATAGCATAAACGTCGCCGGACAGATTCAATGCAGAAAGGATTTTGATCTTTCCGCCGTCCATCGACAATACGTTCTCCTCATCGATCCCAACGATATTTCCTTCCTCATCAAATACGAACTCATTCGCATACACATGATCGGCCAGGATGCCGAGCTCGGTAGCTACGGGAACGATGAACTCCTTAAAGCCGCTGGAAACGATAAAAATCTGCTCCGCATTCTCCGTCAAAAACTGCGTATTACGCTTGAACGAATCCGAAACCTTGGTTCTCAGGAAGGAAACCAGTTCTTCAATGTGCGAACGGCTTGCTTTCAGTAAGGCGATTCGTTGGCGCAGACCATCCGCAAACGACATTTCGCCATTCATACCCTTGTTGGTCAGGTCAGAAATCTTCTGAACAATCTGATCACGCTCCGGATGGCCTTTAAGGGCGATCGCGGCCAATTCGTCGAGCCCTTCCACTTTCGTGAATGTGCTGTCGAAATCAATGATAATGTACGGTGCTGGATTGAGAGTTAATGTGGACATGAAACGGGAAATAACTGAAAAATGATCGAGTTAACGTAATTTTTATCTCTAAGGGTCCGACCTGTTTGAAACAGGCCACAAAATTACCAAATCTGTTGGTATATGACACTAACAAAATAATGTTTGGAACAGTTTTAATCTCGCCGGAGCGTTGTCATAAATTCCAAGGCGCGCGTTTCTGACCAATAAAACTCGTCTCTCATGTGCGCAGGACGGAAACCACAGTGTCCTCCATCCTCAGTCGCCAGTAATAAAACATCGGGATGCGATCGAAGAAGCTCCAAAGGCAAACTTTCAAACGGCACAATCGGATCATTTTTCGCATTCACGATCATCGTCGGAATGGTGATGGATTCAAAGAAAAATTTTGAGCTGCATTGCGCGTAATAATGATCAGCACCTTCAAAACCGTGCAGCCGTGCCGTGTAGATGTCGTCGAAATCGTAGAGGGTTTTCACCAATGCGTGATCCTTTAAATCTCTGCGTTGGGGGTATAAGCCGGCTTTTTCCCCCACGTTCGGTTTCAATGATTTTAAAAAACGGTGCATATAAATCTGGTTGCGGGGCTGAATGATTGCCAAGCTGCACGCTTTCAGGTCCATCGGGACGCTGAACACGATCGAACCTTTGATACGGCTATCGATAGCGGCGCCCGATTCGCCCAGGTATTTCAGGGTCAGATTTCCCCCTAAACTAAACCCGACCAGCCGGAGATCGGAGTAGCCTTTTCCAAACGCATATTTCACCACCGCATCCAGATCTTCCGTGGCGCCGCTGTGGTAAAACCGGGCGGTCTGGTTCATCTCGCCGCCGCAGCTGCGGAAGTTCCAGGCCAGGCAGTCGAACCCGTGGCGGTTCAGCAGCTTAACCATCCCCGTTATGTACTGGCGCGTACTGTTGCCTTCGAGCCCGTGCGAGAGGATTACCAGCGGCTTTGGCCCTTCTTTTTCAGCATACGACCAGTCCAGATTCAGGAAGTCATCATCGGGAGTTACAAT
>CBIHPQ010000090.1:0-18185 GCA_966211825.1 uncultured Dyadobacter sp.
ATGCGTGGGCATCGACCAACGCCTTGTGCGCCAGACTTAGCGCAAGCAACTGCTCGGGTTCGGTACCCTCCACCGCCAGCGGCAAAATGCCGAACCGGATCGGGTCAAATTCGGCGTAATGGTCTATAAACCCGCCGCGGCGGCAGTAAAACCGGTCCACAGCGGCTCCGACGGCCTGGGAGCCCGGCCCGTTCTCTTCAAAGAACAAGCTGCCCATGCGGCTTTCCGGCACGGTTTCAATGGCGTCCACACCGGCGCTGATATTCTCCCAGAACGCGTTCAGGTCGCCCGCTCCCGGGAAAATACCCGACATGCCGATGATGGCTATATCTGCATTTCTTTTCATGATGGTCACAGTTTGGTCAATGCGTCGCGCTCCTATTCGGCCATGATCAGTACCTGGCTTTCGGTACCGTATTTCAGCTCATTGACAAACGTTTCCATGCCGTCGCCCAGCGGTATCAGCGGGATGCCGCGGCGTTCGTATTCCCGTTCCAGCGAAGGCGACACCATGCCTGTACCCTTCCACGGGCCCCAGTTAATGGCCGTTACCTTGCCTTTTATTTTCTTTTGAAGCTCCCATGCGTATTTGTCGAGCACGCTGTTGGCGGCTGCGTAGTCGGTCTGTCCGCGACTGCCGTACACCGAGGCGACGCTCGAAAACAGGGTTACAAACTGTACATCGTCCCTTAAATGTTCTGCCAAAACGCGCAGCGGTGTTACTTTGGTCGACATGACGCGCTCGAACGATTCCGGTGTTTTCTGGTGGAACAGCTTGTCTTCCAGCAGGCCCGCACCGTGGATTACGCCGTCGATACGGCCATATTGTTTATACAAACCTTCCACCATCGCGATCAACGCCTGCTCGTCGCGCAGGTCGAGCGAGTGGTAGGCGACTGTCGAGCCGTTGGCTTCGAGCGACGAAATGGTTCCGAGGATCTGGTTGGCTTTATGTATTTCCTCCGTCTTCTTCTCAATCTCCGCCGGGGTTTTGATCTGTCCCGAGGCAATGAGGCTTTTGCGTATATCTTCCTTGTTTTTCAGGCCGGCAAACGACTGGTCGGCACGGGTGCGCGGATCGGCGGAACGCCCCACGAGCACATAATTGCAAGGGTAATCTTTCGAGAACCGCACCGTCAGCTCCGCCGTAATGCCCTGAGCGCCGCCCAATGCAAGTATGACGGAGTTTTTATCCAAATGAATATCCGGGTCGGCGCCGATCGCGATTTCCGAACGGACCAGTTCTTTCGTTTGCCGCTGGTTGCCTTCGTAAATTACCTCGCAGGGTTCGTCGGTATGCAGGATCTCGTTCAGGGTAATATCCGCTATCTGACCGGCAGACAATGGCGAAGTGAAGCTCACCAGCCTGCATTTGGTATGGTCATATTCTTTGTCGAGACTTTTCAAAAGACCGGCATAGCCCTGGAAATGCCGCAGCAACTTCACGTCCGTATCCTTATCGAGCGCGCTTTGGGTGTCCGAAACGGTGTAGATCCATTTTACTTTGCTGAAATCGAGCTTCTTGATCAGCGAGAACGACTCGATGATCGTCGGTTTGAGGCGTGAAGTGAAAATGTTGAGGATGATCAAACCGTCGAAACCTTGCAGGACATCGTCGGGTGTGATAATGCGCACTTCCGCCCCATTTCTTTCAAACAGTGCCTTCACGGACGCCGCTACTTCGCCCTCATCGCCGGTGACTGCGAATTTTTTGCCTTTCAGGATCGCCGCATCGAGGGCCGGAATCGCCGACGGCGTGAGTTCAAAGCGGAGACGCGACAGTTTTTCACGCAGTACCTGTTTCGCAACCGCAGTCACATGCAGGCTCTCCGCTTTTTGAATGGAATCCTGCGCGCCCGACAATGCTTCCGACAGCCAGTCGATCAGCCCGTTCAATGTTTTGATCGAAGCCAGCTTTTCAACCAGCTCTTCACCGCGTTCCTGATAGATCTGAATGAGTCCGTCGATGTTGTTTTTCAGCTCACCGATGATCTCCATGCGTTTGATGGAGTCAATGCTCAGGTCGGCTTCGAGGTCCATATCCATGCCGAGCATTTCCTGCGGATAACCCGTTTTAGCGCTCACCGCTTCCAGAAGCACCGATTTAATGCGGCTTTCCGGCCATTCTTCGATGACCCCGTCCTGCGTTACCGAAAGTTTGCTTAATGGCACAATGGCCGGTGCGGCTTGCTGCTGATGTTCGGTAATCCAGTTGACGAGTAAATGCAATGTCTTGATCGCAGCCAGCTGTTCGATCACGGCTTCCTCATTTTGCTGCCCGGATTCGAACCCGCCCAGCTGTTTCCGGAGCTCGCCGATGATCTCCATGCGCTTGATGGAATCGATGCTCAGATCGGCTTCCAGGTCCATATCCATGCCGAGCATTTCCTGCGGATAGCCCGTTTTATCGCTGATCACCTGCATTACCAGGGCTTTCACGTCTGCTATGGCAGGTCTCGAAGCGACTAGTCGGATTTCTTGCGCGGCTGCGGCCTGCGCGGCACCGGCCTGCGCGTCTGCGGCCTTTTCGATTACGATGGGTAACGGTGCAGGCGCCGCGAGCCCGTAAAGATCGATATTCCTCGTTGGCGGTACCGACTGGCCGAGGTAACCCAACACTACATCGCGCTGCGCCTGTATGAGGTATTTCACGCTGTTGAGGTACTCGTGAACGACGCGTTCGGCCTCGGTACCTGCCTCCGGTGCTGCCGCGACGGCCGGCTGCCGGAATGCCGCCAGTTTCAATGGGGCTGTTACTGGTAATGCGCCGTGCTCCGGTAGCTTGCCGTGCAGCGGAAGGGCCATCTGGCCGTCGACCAGCCAGGTTGTGATGCTTTTCCGGTATTGCTCCGGTTTGTCGAGGTCGAGTACGCTGGCGTCGCGGTCTTCGAATAGTTTGTTGAAATCAATATTTCTGCCGGTGGCAACGTAGCCTGCGAGCGTGTGCAGGAGCTGCGTAATGCCGGCCTGGTCTTTGTCTTCTGTAAAAAGGCAGGTTTCTTCTTTACCTAAAATCGACTTCACAAGTCCTGTGAGCACTTTGCCTGGCCCTACTTCGATGAAAATGCGGGCGCCGCCGTCATACATTTGCACCACCTCCTCCGAAAAGCGCACCGGCCTCACGAGATGATCGGCGAGGCGTTCCTTAATGGCCTCCGGAGAGGCCGGGTAGGGTGCCGCGGAGGTATTTGACCAGACGGTTAATGCCGGTTCGCTGAACGGCACATCGCGCAGAACCGCCGCGTAAAGGTCTTTCGACCCTGCCAGAAGCGGGCTGTGGAATGCGCAGGCGACTTCCAGTTGACGGAAAGATATTTTCAGGTCGGTCAGTTTCGCTGTCAGTTCGGCGATGGCGGGCGTCGTACCCGCGAGTACCCACTGGCGCGGCGAGTTGTGATTAACAGGGTAAATATGGTTGATCTCCGACACGATGCGCGTCAGCTCATCCTCGGGGCAATTCACGGCTACCATCGCACCTTTGTCGTCGCCGATCGCGTCGAGGATGGATTTGGCGCGTTGTTCGCTCAATGGAACGAGCTGGCTGTCATCAAACACGCCGGCAAAGCAAAGTGCCGGCAGCTCGCCATAGCTGTGCCCGGCTACCATATCTGGTTGTATTCCAAAATCTTTCAGCAATTCCGCGATCGCCAGGTCCACAACGCCGAGGAGTGGCTGTGCCAGGCGCGTATCCTTGATTTTCTCCTTCTGCACACGCGCCGATTGCTCATCGAAAACGGCATCCGGGAAAATGATCTGCTGGTAGGAAGGATGTTTTTTCAACAGCTTCCGCATCGCTGGAAATGCAACGAACAGATCGCGGGCCATATCCACGCGCTGGCTGCCCTGGCCGGGGAACATGAATGCGACCTTGCCGGGAGTTGCCTGGGTATAATATATGCCCTTACCGGCTGGGACCAGGCCCTGCCCCGCATGATCCAGCGCCAGATTTAACTTTTCACGCGCATCTGCGTGATTTTCAGCTACAATGCTCAGTTGCACCGGTTTTTCGCTATATAAGTTCAGGCTGTTGGCCACATCCCGCAGCGAGACCGACTCATTTTCAAGGATATCATGGGCAGTTTTCAAAAGTTTTTGCGTTTCCGCAAGCGTTTCCCCGCGGAAAACCAGCATTTCAGCGGGCCAGGCCTTTACCGATTTGCCCGCCTTTTTGCCAGAAGCACTTTCAATCACAGCATGGAAATTGGTCCCCCCAAAGCCAAATGCGCTCACCCCCGCAACCCTGCGGCTGTCTGTCCAAAGCGCTGGTTTGGTCTGGAATGCAAACGGGCTGGTTTCAGGATTATAGTAGGAATTTGGTGTTTTGAGGTTGATGGTAGGGGGCTTGATACCGTGGTAAACCGCCAGTGCAGCCTTGATGAGGCCCGCAAGCCCGGCAGCACATTTGGTGTGGCCGATCTGCGTTTTCACAGAGCCGAGGTGCGTCTGGCTGGTCAATGCACCGGAGGCCAGCATCATTTCGGTCAATGCGCTGAGTTCGGTTTTGTCGCCTACCACCGTGCCTGTTCCGTGCGCTTCCAGAAGGCCGAGCTCGGCCGGGGAAATACCCGCCTGATCGTAAGCACGTTCCAATGCCTTCACCTGTCCCGATTTGCGCGGGGCGGTGAGACCCAGGCTCTTGCCGTCGCTGGATCCGCCCACGCCTTTGATAACCGCGTATACAGTGTCGCCATCGCGCAATGCGTCTTCTTCACGTTTCAAAACCACCATCGCCACGCCTTCGCCCAATGCAATCCCGTCGGCTTCCGAGTCGAACGTGGCGCAGCGGCCCTTGCGGGAGAGCGCGTGGGTGCTGGAAAACATCAGGTAATCGTTGATGCCGTTGTGCAGGTCGGCACCGCCGGCGAGGACCATTTCGGAGCGGCCCAGTACCAGTTCCTGGCACGCCAGGTCGATCGCCGCCAGGGACGAGGCGCAGGCTGCATCGACGGTATAGTTGCGGCCGCCGAGGTTGAGACGGTTGGTAATGCGGCCCGAGATCACGTTCGCCAATACGCCGGGGAACGAATCTTCCGTCAGTTTGGGCAATGCGTCGTCGAGTTCTTTGGGTATTTCACCAAAAAACTGTGTGAAAAGCGAGCGGAAACCATAGTTGTTGGCCAGGTCGTTACCGCCTTCCGCGCCGATAATGACCGACACGTTTTCGCGGTTAACATCAGCCCCGTAACCCGCGTTTTCAAGCGCTTGCTTCGCTACGAGCAAGCTTAGAAGCTGGGTAGGGTCGATGGCCGCCAATGATTGCGGCGGAATGCCGAAAGCTACCGGGTCAAAATCTATTTTTGGAATAAAACCGCCCCATTTCGAATGCGATTTGCTGCCGTCGGAAACGGTAGGGTCGTAATAGAGCTCCTTGTTCCAGCGAGTATCGGGTACTTCGGTCACCCAATCTTTGCCGGCAAGTATATTACTCCAGAACTCTTCAATATTACGGGCGCCGGGATAAATACAGGCCATCCCGACGATAGCGACGTTCAATGCTTTTTTCTTCCTGCGCGGCGATTTCGGCAGGGAAGCCTTTTCAATGTAGGTATAGTGGTTGGTTGCCACATCTTCATGTAACGCATTCATGGTCATGATTTTGTCCAGCATAGAAGCCGCCTGGCCGATCATGTACATACCACGGCTCATTTGTTCTTCAGGCTCAATCGTAACCAGGTTCTCTTTTTGTCGTTCAATGCCTTTGGCCGCGATGCGCAGCCGTCCCACATTGAGCTTTTCGAGTTCTGCCCAAATTTCTTTCTTATCCAGGCCCGCCTGCTCCATTCTGGCTTTTTCCGCATTGAAATCGGCAGCGAAAGGCGATTCCAGACAGCGGGTTTCGTGCCCGGGAGCGGTTTCCAGCAATACCGTTTCCGCATGTTCCAGCGCCTGCGCCTGGAATTGCGGCAGGATAGCCCCGGTAGCGACGGCCTCCTGCGTGTACAGGTAAGCGGTGCCCATTAAAACCCCGATTTTGACTCCCCGGGCAGCCAATGGCGCTGCCATGACGGAGATCATCGCCGTGGAAAAGGCATCGTGGATACCTCCGGCGAAGAACACTTCGAGCTGCTCGGTTTGCTCTTCCTGCAACAGCCGGTTGATTTGTTTTTCCCAAAGCACAAAACTGGAAAGCGGGCCCACGTGGCCACCGCATTCGCGGCCTTCAAATATGAAACGTTTGGCGCCTTCTTTAAGGAACATATCGAGTAATGGGGCCGAAGGAACGTGCAGGAATGTCTTGATTCCCAGCTTTTCGAGCGGCTTGGCCTGCGACGGACGGCCACCTGCGATGAGCACGACCGGCGGTTTTTCCTCGGTAATGTAAGCGAGCTGCTCTTCGCGAAGCTCCTGGTCTGCAAAGCCCAGGATACCAACTCCCCAGGGCTTATCGCCGGCGAGTTCACGTGTTTCGCGGATCAGGTTGCGGGCTTTTTCGCCTTTCAGGAGCGATAATGCCACAAAAGGCAATGCGCCGGCGTTGGCAACGGCTGCGGCAAATGCAGGCACATCGCTGACGCGCGTCATAGGGCCCTGTGCAATGGGGTAGTGTGTGCCGAGTGCTTGCGCAAGCGTGTTGTGCGCGGCCAGCGGGTTCAGGCTTTTGGCCTGGCGCAAATGGCCGTACATGGCTTCCTTAAAGGCAAAAACCAGTCTCGGAAGCTTCTTATATTGTTTGAAAAGGTCGGAGCCGATGGTAATGTCCTGTCCCAGCGGTATGTAGCCCTGGTCGAGGTCGGGTGTGTGCAGGAACGGTTGCAGGTCCGCGCGGGTAGCTTGTGCGGGTAATGCGGGCGAATTCGGTCGTACGAGCACGCGGAAACCATCAATCACGCGGGTTTCGTTGCCGTTCAGTTTCTCGCTGATGGCTTTCAGCGGGGCAGGCGCAGTACTTTCGGTGAAAGGGAGCAACTGGCTGTCGAGAACGACGCCCCGGCCCCCGAGCGCGGTTACGGCAGCTGCATTATGAATGCCGATCCCGCCTTGTACCCATACCGGAATGTCGCTAACCTCCCTCATTATACGTTGAAAAAGGATGAAGGAAGAATCGCTGCTCACCAGGCCGGCCCCTTCGTTGCCCTTGGCGATGACGCCCATCGCATTCGCTGCTTTCGCCCACTGCGCTTCGGCTACGCTGCGGACCTGGTAGATGATTTTAACAGAATTTAAAGGTTTAGGAAAAGTCAGGCCATATGGTAGGATTGCCAGGGTTACTTGTTCAGGTAAAGGGATGGTCAGCAGGGTGTTGTCGGGATAGCATACGCCAAAGGGCCTTTTGCTTTTTGCGGCCATTTTTCGCAGCGCGTTTGTAGCAATTTGTTGATCTCGCCCGAGGTGGATTACCGGGAACGCTCCTGCCGCCGATAGCGCTAACGCCAGGGCTGTATCCGGTCGTTCCATCGGGCTAACACCGATCATTTCCAGGTTTTTCATAACGTAGTTCTTTTTAGTAAATCTCTATTAATCAGCTCGTTTTGAGGATTGTGGCTGGTAGGGGGCAGGAGAATTACAGATGGTTTCAACTGATATCGTCCGGTTCATGGCGAAATATACGTAATTTATAATTCGATAAATTACTTCTAATACCAAATTGAAATCTTACTACAAGAAATCGTTACAGGTGTGGTATTTATTTGTGAAATAATTTCAACATTCCGACTACGCTGACTTACAGCGCTATAAAGCAGCAAACCGCCACCGTTCCGGAGCGGAACCATGACGGTTTCAGATAGTTGTCCTCGAAATAGCTGGTTAATACAGGGGTTTCAGGCCGGTCATATAGAGGTCGTACCCGCCTTTGCCGCCGGGGCGGTTCGACGAAAAGATCATCAGGCGGTAGTTAAAATTCGACAAATCGGGCAGGATAGGCCGGTACTCGTTGGATGCCGTGTTAATGCGCGGCCCGACATTGATGGGCGCCGACCATTTGCCATTTGCATATTCGGAATAGTAAATGTCCTCACCGCCTTGTCCGCCTGGACGGTCGGAAACGAAGACCATCATGTCATCTCGCAGGTAAGGGCATTTGTCGTTATAGGCGCCTGACAATTCTTCCACCTTTTTGATCTCGTATTTTGCCGGGTTTACCAAACTTTCCAGCGTTATTTCTTCTCTTTCGCCGCGCGGGATCGTCGCTTCGTAAATGTCGAAATTTCCGTCCCGGTCGGAGCAAAAGTAGATTTTGTCGCCTAGTTTCGAAAATGTGGGGTAAGCGTCGTCGGCGGGGGAGTTGAGATATTTGATCGGCTCCGGGTCAGACGTTCCTTCTTTGGCATACTTAATGTCCAGATTGCCGGATGCGTCGTCAGCGTAAAACAGCCACAGACCTTTCTTATAATTGCCATAATGAATAAAATCGTACGAGAGCGACGTCACAGTCGGGCCGTATACATTGAAATTACCATTGGCCTTATCGATCAGATGGCCGGTGTTGGCGTATCTTTGGTAATAATCGCTTCCTGACCGTTCCACGCCCTTTTTTAGTTCAAGCCGCTTGTCATATTTGAAATAGGCAGGAAAGTTGACCAGGTTGAACACATCTTTGCGGTCCCTTTTTGAAGAAAATACCAGGTGTACTTCACCAAACCGGTTAGACGGCAGGTTGGAATTATAATCATCAAATTCCGAATTGAACTCTTCCAGATTCACGACATCCGAAAGAAATTTCCCGTCCTTATCCTCCGGGTCCATCCCGGGAGGCCAGCAGCTGAATACCAAAAACAGGACGATAACAGGCAGGAGCTTTCTCATTTCCGCAGCGATTTAGGTTTGTATACGCAGAGACACAAAGGACGTTCTAAACGTTGCCCTGCATTACTCCGGCAAATTTTCGCAATAGGTAAGCAGCCGCACCAGGTCCGTTTCCTTCCCGAAATCGACCGGTTTTTCTTTCAGGTACTGGCCGATCTGTTTTTTGTGCGCAGGATAGAGTTTTTTGATACTGCCTGCGGTGGGAATGTAGAAGCGGTTATTGTTATCAATGAGAAAATAGGCCTTACGATAGGAGAATACGCCTGCTGCATTCGCATTCAGCTTTTTCGTCGTAGCTGCCTGGTCGCTGGAATAGGAGCGGTAGGTGGTCACGGACGACGCGGTGTAGGAAATGCCATAGGGGCCTCCCTTTTCCGTCCCGATCCTGGCCAGTACTTCGCGTTTACCCAGGCTTGCGCGCTGGAAGCTCCCGACAATCTCGCTGTATCCGAAACGCTTGTCGAACCGGTAGGATTTATCTCCGATCGTGATGTTCCTGAGGGTTGCTTTATCGATAATTTCCAGGGTATCCAGCTTCGCATCGACAAAAAGGATATGCCCTCCGATATAGTTGTAGTTAAACCGCGCCTGGGAGGTGCGTCCACCGACAAAATCGGCTTTGCCCGTTGTGAACTGGCCAAACTGATAGCGGTCGGCATAAGGGATCACCTTGTCGGGGTACTCGCCTGCTTTTATTTTAAATGTTTTAGGATCCTGTGAATGAGCAAGATATGGGCATGTTAGTAGTACAAACAGGGCCCGTGCTAGTTTCGTGTTCATGGGAGAGCTTTTGAAGTGCTATGTCCAAAAGCGGGCCCCGCGGTTAATCTACGCACCCGCGGATGCCGGATATATTATTCAGGTAAAACTAATGAATGCGAGGTAGGCGATGATGACCACGGGAAATCCGCTAACTGTGAGTGCCCAGCCCGGATGCCCGGCCCCAAGCAGAAAATACGCGCCCGCAGCGCAGGCGACGAGTGCGAGTATCGGGAGAAAGATCATGCCCTTCCCCGCCGAATCCTGGCCGCTGCTGAAAAGGCTGAAAAAGAGAAAGAGCGCCGTGGCGGCGTCGACGAGCATACATCCGTAAACGATGGTCTTCATAGGCGTTGTGTTTAGTCTTTCAGTTCGATCCATACCGGCGCGTGATCGCTGGTCTTTTCCCAGCCCCGTACCTGCCTGTCGACTCCCGCCGCGGTGAGCCTGGGCGCCAGTTGCGGGCTCAGCAGGAAATGGTCGATGCGCAGGCCCGCATTGCGTGCGAATGCATTGCGGAAGTAGTCCCAAAATGTGTAGATCTTTTCATCCGGATACAATGTCCGGAGCGCGTCGGTCCAGCCCTGGGCAGTTAGTTTGGCGAATGCCGCACGGGTTTCAGGTCGGAAAAGCGCGTCGTCAACCCAATTTTCGGGCTTGTACACGTCGAGCTCGGTAGGCATTACATTGAAATCGCCGGTGAGCAGCACGGGCTTATCCGTCGCCAGAAGTCCCTCGGCGTGGGCGATAAGCCGGTCGAACCAGCTGAGCTTATAGTCAAATTTGGGCCCGGGGGCGGGATTACCGTTCGGGAGGTAGAGGCCACCGATCGTCAGGCCGCCGATTTCCGCTTCAATATAGCGGCTGTGGGCATCTTCCGGGTCACCCGGCAGTACGCGGCGGATTTCGCGGGGCAGGTCGCCGCGGGAAAGGATTGCTACGCCGTTCCAGCTCTTTTGGCCGTGCCAGATCGCCTTGTAACCGGCGTCGAGGATGGCCTGTTCGGGAAACTTTTCCTGGGGTGCTTTCAATTCTTGCAAGCAAACGATATCCGGCGTGGTTTCGCCCAGCCAGCGAAGCAGCACGGGCAGGCGGCCGTTTACACCATTGACGTTATAAGTTGCTATTCTCATTCCTTTTGGGCTTTTAATGGGACAAAGGCAGGGTGATCACAAATGTCGTGCCTTTGCCGGGGTTCGCCTCGGCCTTGATAATGCCTTTGTGGTTTCGCACGATTTTGCGACAATAGGCAAGCCCCACGCCTTCACCCTGCTTGAAGGAGCCGGTTGGAAGACGGGCAAATATGTCGAACACCTTTTCGAGCTGGGAGTCGTCTATCCCTATCCCATTGTCTTCCACCCTGATTTCCGTATAGGACATTTGGAGCGGTTCGGGCAGCAAGTCATCGATCTCGTGAAGCGCGAGCTCGCGGCTGGATATCCGTATGCGCGGAGGCTCCGCATGCCCGCTGAATTTGACCGCATTGTCGAGCAGTTGGAAAAACAGCTGCTCCATTTGCTCGGGTACGGCCATTACCGACGGCAGCCGGTCGGTTTCTACGACGATATTCCGCCGTTCGATCTGCGACATTAGCTGCGTAGTAACATCGGCCACAACGTGGTCCAGGTGTACATTGGCAAATGCGTTGCCGTTATTCAGTCCCGAAAAGTCGGACAAGTCCTTGATCATCATCGAAAACTGCTGTGCACTGCTGCGGATCTTCACAGCCAGCTCCTTCGACTTTTCTACCTCATACCGGTCTGTGGCGTTCACCAGCATATCGCTGAAAACCCGGAGCTTGCGCAGGGGTTCCTGCAAATTATGGCTGGAAATATGGCGGTACTGCCTGTTTTCGTCGTTCGAAACGAGCAGCTGGGAGGCCAGGTCGTGCATGGCACTGCGGGTGCGGTCCATAAGCTGGATGCTGTCGAGGTGAAATGCGAGCAGTTCAGCGAAAAGATGGAACATTCCGATCACCCGAGGGTTTTCCAACTGGTTGGGCCGGGGGTCGATGGCGCAGAGTGTGCCGAAAAACTCTCCGCTTTTTAATGTGATAGGCAGCGAGATATAACTTTTGAAGCCATACATTTTGGGCGTCGGATGCCCGCAGTAAAATTCATTTTCATCCACATGGTCGATCACGACGGGCTGGCCGCTCGCGCGGATTTCATTGCAAATGGTGGTGCCGACTTCCAATTCTTCACCTGGTTTTAGCCCGAAATCGATCTCATCCTGTACACTGCAGGCGATCCAGCGGTCTTCCGTCACACGCGCCACGGCTGCAAAGCCCATACCGGTTGAGCGACAGATGACCTCCAACACGGTTTTGACAATGGGGATTTGTTTTACCTTTTCAATATCGGCAAATAAATAGTCGTCCGGTTGTACCATTTTTTCAATGAGGAATAGCAGGTGGATTAGTAAATTTAGGTGCCGGGTTCCGGATAACCTAAACTTCCTCTGCATGAAAATCTTCTTCCTGTCCCTGCTTGTCGCCGTCGCAGCATATCTGGTAGCGGCTGTGGGTGGTTATTTTTTGATTACAAAATTATCTTCCAACGCGCACGACAGGTCGATGGAGGCGAGTATGACGGCCGCTTTCGTTTTGGGCCCGATTGCCGCAATTATTGCATTCATTGCGGCGTATTTGACGCTGCGGGCAAATTGAGGCGCTTCGCAAGCTTTACCAGATCGTCGGGTGGTGTTTTGCCCCACGAATGGTGATTTTTGATTTGGTATCCCACCGAACTGGCGATGGTTGAACCACCCGGGGTTTGGTAATGGATATCGGCCCCGGCGTCGATGAGCATATCGCAGATCATCCATAATTCCAGATCGGCCGCGGTCAGCAGGATCGACGATTCCAGGGTCAGCTCGTCGGCCTTTGGGATCTTCGCATTAGGATCGGCCCCGTGTTCCAGCAGCATTCGCACCCGTTCGGCCTTTTGCGGCCTGGCTGGTTCCGAGTTTTCACCGCACACAACATCGAATAAAAGAGGTATCCCTTTGCCGGCCGTGCGCGCATTGGCATCGGCACCGTTTTCCAGGAACCATTTCAGCAGGGCAGGGGAGTAGCCGCGTACCAGGAAATGGGTAGGCGTATGTGCAGGGTCGCCATTGTCGATTTTCGCGCCATTTTTTAAAAGTACTTCCAAACAAGCGATCAGGCGCGCAGTGTCGGCTTCCAGACCCTGTTTTGCCGCAAAGTCAAGCAACGGGACATGCTCGCGGGCCGTCTGATTCAGGGTGGGTATCGGCTGTTTCAGGTCTTCGGCGAGCTGTTCCGCGTCGAGCGCCACGATGGACATCGCCAGTTTTCTGCGCTGTTCATCTTTGAAATAGTAGGAGCCATCGGCTAATTCGGCGCTCTCGCGTGCCCAGGTGGCGGTCCTCCATTTTCCGATGATGGGCGACGTGATCAGCATAAGCAACGCTGTTACGGGCGGGGTAACGCATAGGACCAGAACTGCAATGCGGGTGAATTGAAACGGAAGAAGGTTGATAGCCGCCAGGATACCCAGCGGAATAAAAAGCAGCATGATATACGCGGTGGCCAGTCGGTCGTCTGTCGAGCCGGAGCGGCTAAACAAAAGCAGCCCAATGAGAAAGGCGGTATAGAGGCCCAGAAGGCACCAGTTCGCGAGTGTGATTGTTTTCATGCCGCGAAATTAGCCATACCCGGTCAGTCGTAGCGATTTGTAAATCAGCTATTTATTTAGTGGTAATGTGCCTTTTCAATGCGTGGCGATGAATTCGTCGAGCAGTGCCTTTACGGGATGATAGTAGATTTCTGCGCGGCGGCTCGGGCGGATGTCCCAGCCACGGTCGTAGTTGACAATGCACGCGCCAATGAAGTTGTTCGTCGTTTTTCTTACCGCCGGGTCCCAGATCGACAATTTGGAGATGCGGCCTTTTTCCATGGCCGTTTTGGCGGGTGTTTTTAGGATCAATGCCGAAAACACGTATTGGTTCACGGTTCCCGAAAGCCACACCGCGCCTTCGATCTGCGGGTCGTTACTCTGGTCTTTCACCTTCGTGCGGATCTGCGCCTGGCTCTTCGCAGGCACGTCCGTCTTTTTGCTTTTCAGATAGGCGTCGATAGCACGCATAGCATGCTCCGCCGGATCGACTCCGTCGAACTCGCTGAGTTCGTATAATCTTTTGATTTGAAAGTCAGTAAGTTGTATGTGTTTCCGATAAACTTTTTGCTTCACCATGTCCCTTCTAAGTAGCGCACATTCAAACTTACACAGCTTCCCAGAAGGATTCAATGGCTTGAAAGCTTTTTGTGCGCTGGGGATAGAAATTTGGATTTATACCGATTCTTGATAAGCCATCTGCAATGCATCTATCCCCCCAAATCGATTTCAAACGATTGCATCGAACGGCTGCGATCCTTTGCTAGTGTATTTGAATAGTGCAATATATACTTCGATTGTTTTTTAATTTTTGTTGAAAAGTAAATAATCGAAAATGTGTCGATTTTACACTAACCGTATCCCGGGCCGAACTCTTACTACCCACTGCAAACGTTCCCGGTATCGTGTGCAGAAATAAATCTGGTAAAATGTTTGTGAGAAATGAGGGGCTTAAATAGACTTGATCGTGGTTTCAATTGGACTTTATCAATGAAAACCGGCGACTGTCTTGAAATAGTTATATTCTAAATGACTCAATTACATGAGAAAACCACTTCTACTCATCTTCACCCTGCTGCTGGCGGCTTTGGTCGCTCAGGCGCAGAACCGCGTACTGAAAGGGGTTGTGATCGATGGCGTTTCGAAGGAGCCGATGCCGGGGGTTTCGATCCTCATTTCCGGTACCAATTCGGGAACAGCTACCGACGCCGAGGGGAAATTTGCATTGAATGTGCCGGAATCCGGCGCTAACGTGATTATCAGCTACGTCGGGTTTGTGAAACAGACGATCGATGTCGGCAACCGTGGCTCGCTCACGGTGGTCCTCGAACCGGATGTGAAAGCACTGGAAGATGTGGTGGTGGTAGGGTATGGCGAACAGAAACGCTCGCACCTCACCGGTGCCGTCGCGACGGTCAGAATGAAGGATGTAGAAGAGCTGCCCGTGGGCGATATTTCCTCCGCATTGGCCGGTAAGCTGCCGGGGGTGAACATTTCGGGCGGTACTGCCCGGCCGGGAACACCTGCGTCTATTGTGATCCGTAACCCTACAAAAGCCTCGAAAGACGGCGGCAGTACTTCGCCGCTTTACATTATCGACGACGTGATCCGTTCGGAAGCGGATTTCCAGTTGTTGGATGCTTCCGAGATCGAAAACCTGTCCATCCTGAAAGATGGCGCGGCTGCCGTGTACGGTGCGCGAGCGGCATTGGGCGTGGTGGTGGTGCGTACGAAACGCGGCAAGGCAGGCAAGCCGACGGTAAGCTACACGACTACCGTGGGTGTGTCGGATGCTTCCTATAAATCGAAAATGATGGACGGCGTCCAGCTGGCGACCTATCTGAACGACTTCAACCGCACCCGCGGCCTCGCAGCGAACGATCCCGAATATTACTCGCCCGACGAGCTTGAATATTTCAAAAACAACAACAATAACTGGTTCGATATGGCCTGGAAACCTTCGCTGAATACCCGCCACGCGGTGAATATCAGCGGCGGTACCGAGCGGGCGACTTTCTTCGCGGGCGCTACCTATTTCTATCAGAACGGGAACGTCGATAATATCAGCTACAAGAAATGGAATTTCCGCGCGAGCACGGATGTGAACGTGACGAAGCATATTAAAGTAGGGCTCGGCGTAAGCGGTAACCTTTCTGATAATAAGCTGTTTTACCTCAAACAAGGCGGAGAGAACGTGGAAAAGGACGTGACCAACCTGCTCAACACGCCGCAATTCATCCCGCCCTATGTGGATGGCCTGCCGGTACTGTTGCCGGGCGGCTCGGGTACGACGGGTTTTCATTTCTTTGAAGCCCAAAAACTCAACAACTACACCCGCGCCCGCAATGTGGTGCTGAACGTGAATGCTTACCTGGAATACAATGTGCCGTTCATCCGCGGCCTGAAACTCCGCACGGTTTACAACAAAAACCTTGGAAACGACTGGGGCAAGCAGTTCGGTACTTATTATAAGACTTACGGGTTCTCGATGCTGGGCGAAAACAAGCACATTTTTGGCGGCACACCCAATGCGCCTACGCGCCTCAATAACGGCGATCGCCTGCGCTTCAACCCCGGCTATACCGACGGCTACCAGCTGAACTTCAACCTGAGCTACGCCCGCGATTTCGGAAGGCATTCGGTGAGTGCGCTGGCGCTGGTGGAGCAATCAGAGATATATACCGAAAGCATTGCTACCATGAAAGAGGGTATTTTTGAAGGTGGTAACGATTACCTGATGTCGGCTTTCGGGGCGAAGGACATTGGCCCGAATGCGGCGAATGAGAGCGGTATCCTTTCCTATGTGGGCCGTTTGAACTACTCTTTTGCCGACCGCTACCTGTTCGAAGTTTCCTTCCGCCGCGACGCCTCCACGAAGTTCGCGCCTGAGTACCGCTGGGGTACATTTCCGCAGCTTTCGGCCGGCTGGGTGATGTCCGAAGAACGTTTTTTCAGAGAAAAATTACCTTTCATCAACAACCTGAAACTGCGTGCGTCGATCGGCTTCCTGGGCGGCGACCGCACGGCGGCCTGGCAATGGCTGCAACGCTATACACCACAGGCTTCCAACGGCGCGGTGTTCGGCGGCAACAGCGATCGGACGGTGGGTATCAAACTTGAAAAGCTGCCGAATTACTACGGCCGCTGGGATGATGTTACCAAAAAGAACGTCGGGGTCGACGCTGCTTTCCTGAACAACCGCCTGTCGGCGACCATCGATGCCTACCATGACCACGGCTACAACCTGCTCACGACACTGGCTTCGTCGGTACCGCTCACGATCGGTTCGGTGATGCCTGCGGAGAACTATGAAACGGTGAACTCGTTCGGGCTCGAATTTGCGACCGGTTGGAGCGACCGGATCGGCAAAAACATCGATTACAACATCGGCGCATTCCTCGCTTGGAGTGACAACCGCAATGTATTCGTGGACGTGGCCGCAACCAACCGCAATACCTGGCTCGATCCTACGGGCCGTTCCAGCGACCGCGGCTTGCAGGGCTATCGCTACCTGGGCATGTTCCGCTCGCAGGAAGATGTGGACCGTTACCTTGAAAAGAACCCGGATTACTCGATTATGGGCTATGCACCGAAGCCGGGCATGCTTTACTACCAGGATATCCGCGGCCCGCGCCAGACCGACGGCAGCTATGCGGCCCCGGATGGCAAGATCACCGAGGACGACCAGGAGTTCCTTACCAACAAAGAGAACAATCATTACACGTTCGGTCTGTCGTTCGGCTTAGGGTTTAAAGGGTTCAGGGTGGATGTGGTAACGGCCGGCTCGTTCGGCGGGCAGGGCATTGTGGATGGCGACGCGCGCAAAAAAGCGGCCAAAGACATTTCCCGCCCCGTTTTCTGGGCCGATCACTACACGCCGGAAAACCCGAATGCGAAATATCCCGACCCTTACTGGGAAGAAACTTACTCGATCACCTCCGCTTTCTGGTTCCGCAATGCATTTGCATTCAACATGCGCAGCCTGAATGTATCGTATCAGCTGGGCCAGAATGTTGCCAAAAAATTGGGGATCAGCTCTGCGAAAATCATTGGTGTAGGCATGAACCCGGTCACTTTCTTTAACCCGTACGACTACAAGGCAGCTTCGGGCGCTTACAATGTGTACCCGCAAATGCGCTCCTGGTCACTGGGATTAAACCTTACACTTTAAAATCGGAACAGCGATGAAAAAGCATTGGATAATAGCAGCTTTTCTCGGCCTCGCGCTGACCAGCTGCGAAAATATACTCGACAAAACAGACCTTTCCGCATTCAACGAGGAGCAGGTTTTCAATGACACCCTGTTGGCAAAAGGTTATGTGGATTATGTTTATGACCAAAACCTGCCGACCTGGCCTAGCGGCGATTTCCTCAAATGTACCGACGAGATCGCCGGCGAAACCCGGTTTTTCGAAGGTACGGTACAGGTGAATACGGTCCAGGATTTCGGGATCGGCGTGAATGCCACTAATAATTATGGTAAGATCCGGTCTATCAACCAGTTTCTGGCCAAGTTGCCTGTGGGTTCATTGAGTGAAGATGTCAAAAACCGATTGATGGCGCAGGTGACATTCTTCCGCGCTTTCCGCTACTGGGACCTTGTGCAGTTGTACGGCGGCGTGCCGATGGTGCTCCAACCGCTCGAAGGCGTAGGCGAGGAGGCGAAGGAAGAAGCCGCCATTCCGCGCAGCAGCACGTCGGAGAGCATTGCATTGATTGTAAAAGACCTGGATTTCAGCATTGCCAACCTGCCGGGGCGTTGGGGAAATACCAACGACTGGGGCCGCATTACCAGCGGGGCCGCTGCCGGTTTCAAGGGGCGCATCCTGCTGCATTTCGCAAGCCCGCAGTTTAATCCTAACGACCAGCCCGAGCGCTGGCAGGCTGCTTATGATGCGAATAAAAAAGCCATTGATCTGCTTTCTGCCAACGGTTTCAAATTGCACGGCAGTTTCAGCGACCTGTGGTTTCAGGAGGTGAATAACCCGGAATCGGTTTGGGTTACGTGCTATAATAACAAGGTAGGCGATCAGATCAACAAGA
>CBIHPQ010000091.1:0-18140 GCA_966211825.1 uncultured Dyadobacter sp.
GGTAGAATACACAATGCCCGAGCGGTTTTTCTTTGACATAGTTTCTAGTGTTAAGGCATTCTAAATGATCACATTCAGGCTGGCCGGCTTTATTTTAACCTCTATCCGGGTTGTATCCAGTTGCAGCGGCTCGCCGTCGTAATGGATCATCTGCGGCGCATCGGTTTCAACAACAGCCTGTGTGGCGCGCTGGTAGTCAATGTAGGTCGATTGTTTCAACTGCCTGGTAAACAATCCGTAAGCAAGCGCCGTGCCATACCACTGCGGGAAGGGGCTGATCGTGCATACATCGAGCAAGCCATCCTGCAAACTGGCCTGCGGGGCTACCCATGCATTATTTCCAAACTGACCTGCATTGGCGAACGAAAGCGAGAATGCATGCTTTTCGACACCGTTCAGGCGGAGTGATTGCGGTTTATAGGACCAGTATGCACGAAATGAGACATTGACATAGGTCGTTAGTCCCCGCGATTTTTGCTGGCTGAACAAATGTCCGACATACGCATCGAAACCCATTCCGGCAGTGCAAAAGAAGGGGATACCATTCAGTTCGGCGCTGTCGATCGTCGAGGGGCTGCCTTCGAACAGCCGTTTCAGAGCAGCGTCCAATGTCAGGGGAAGGCCCAGGTGCCTCGCCAGACCATTTCCGGAGCCAAGCGGCAGAATGCCGATCGGGATGTCGGTTCCTACCAGCGGCTTGGCGATCTCATTGACGGTACCATCGCCACCGACCGCCACGATTGCCTTCCATTTTTCCGCATACATATGCTCGCGCACGAGCTCGGTCGCGTGGGCAGGTTCCTCGGTAAAAAGTATCTGTGCCGAGCCCGCGTTCTTTTTGGCCACGGCCTGGATCCGCTCGCGCACGCCCCCGCTGTTCTTACCAATCGAGGTGCCCGAATTGGGATTCAATATAAATAAATAGGGATGGGTCACTGGTCAGGCAAAAAATAGGAACAGAATGAGCAGAAAAAGAACGATAAACAGGTAATACAGACCGTCCACGAAAGGGTATTTCTGACGGTCGATCTTGTTGAAAATACTGTCAAACTTGCTCATACCTGCTGGATCAATGATATTTCGGCAAAGCGCCGTTCTGGGGCGCCGATCTTTCCATTATATTTAGAATCGTCAATTGCATTACAAAAATCCATAAAAAATATGAGAAACTGGCTTTTTACCCTCATTCTGATCGGCATGGCCACCATGGCGAATGCACAGTCGGCGGGCGACAAGGAGGAAATCCTCGGCATCCTGAAACGGCAGGAGGCCGATTGGAACAAGGGAGATATCAAATCGTTCATGAACGGCTACTGGGAGTCCGATTCGCTGATGTTCGTCGGAAAGACGGGCATTACTTACGGTTACAAGCCAACTTATGAAGGTTATCTCAAACGCTACCCCGATCGTGCGACGATGGGTACATTGAAATTTACTTTCCTGAATTTCTCATTTCCGGGCCGCGACGTCGCATTCGTGGTTGGGAAATTTCACCTGACGCGTCCTGAAAAGGGCGATCTGGAAGGGCATTACACGCTTCTGTTCAGAAAAATCAACGGGAAATGGCTGGTCGTTTGTGATCATACCAGCGGATAACAAAAAAGCCGGACTGTGAAGCCCGGCTTTTTTGTTGATATTGAGAATCTTATACTTTTTTGAATTTCAATACGACGTCAATGGCCGGCGATCTCGGAATAACGGCAGCATCGTCAACAGAAATTTGTAGATCCGAGCCATTCAGCGTGTATTTGAAAGATTTGCTATTATTGGAAGCATCTTTCAATATCAGGTTCCCGTCCTTCACCTCCCATTTCGCTCCATTAATGGGGATCACTTGATTAATGAGTGACACAGCATTATCGCAATCCGCAGTTCCGATCGTATAGTCTGCCTTAAACGTCAATTTCAAGTTGTATAAACACGGGACGACGGTCACAGGGTCAAGAGGCAGCGTCGATCCGGGAGCTGCTGCAACAGCAGTCAGCTGCCAGCTCGCTACGATAGGATCTGTACTTGCGGGTGGTGTAGGCTCATCTTTGTCATCCTTACAGGCAAAAACAACGGAGAGGATCAGGAGCATGGCCAGCAAGGAGGTCTTGCTAAGGGTGTAGGCTTTTTTCATAATTGAGAGAGTAAAAGATCAATAGAGTTAATTCGCGTTAGTTTTAACGTTCAAACTTACTGAAAAATGCCTTTTGCCGGGAAGTTTTATGACTTAGCGGAAAATTTCGGGGGCCGTCCGGCGGATTGAAGGAAAAGGTCTATCAGAAAGGCAGCCGCTTCTTCCGGCAGCTTTTCACCACGCCGTACCGCCTCGTCCGTTGATGCAATGTGCTTCTTCACCAGTTCATTTTCATAAAACCGATCTTCCAGCGACTGCCGGACCTGTTCACGAAGCCAATGCACCCGCTGCGATTGCCTGTTGACCGTCAGGTAACCACTGCCTGAGGTCTGCAAATAATAGCGATCGATGATTTGCCAGATCATTTCCATCCCCGTTTCTTCCAATGCCGAGCACGACACGACCTGGACCGGCACTTTTGAAGCGGTTTCGGGGAGGAGATGTAAAGCCTGGCGGTATTCGGTAACAGCCTTTGCCACGGCCAGCTCGTTACCATTGTCGGCCTTGTTGACGGCCACGGCGTCGACCATTTCCATAATGCCTTTCTTAATGCCCTGCAATTCGTCGCCTGCTCCGGCGAGCATAAGCAGCAGAAAGAAGTCGGTCATACCCTTTACAAGTGTTTCCGACTGCCCCACGCCCACGGTTTCGACCAGTATGATGTCATAGCCGGCCGCCTCGCACAGCAGGATCGCCTCACGCGTATGCCGTGCGACGCCCCCGAGGGAGAGGTTCGTGGCCGATGGGCGGATGTACGCATTCGGGTTGCGGGAGAGTTTCTCCATCCGCGTTTTATCACCCAATATGCTCCCTCCCGACTGTGCGCTGCTCGGATCCACCGCCAGCACGGCTACGCGCCTGCCCAGCGAGGTGAGATAACTGCCAAATGCCTCGATAAATGTGCTTTTCCCCACGCCGGGTACGCCGGTAATGCCAATCCGGATCGATTTTCCAGTGTGTGGCAGGATACTCTGAAGAATCTGGCCGGCCACTTTGCGGTCGTCCGGCAGGCTGCTTTCCATGATCGTAATCGCGCGCCCGAGCGTGACACGGTCGCCGGAAAGGACCCCATTTATGTACGTTTCAACAGACAGTCGCTGGCGCATTGGAATGTGAATTTGGCGTTGGCAGACAAACCGCGTTGTCTATCGCTAAATTGAAACTTTTTCTCCTAAAACAGGTGAAAAGGTGTATATTGCTCGTTTACAACCCAATATTTCCAATTTTTAACCATTATAATGAAAATTTCAATATTTCGTCTGGGGCTCATCGCAATGAGCAGTCTGGGCTTCTTCAACAACACTATCGCACAGGAGGCGGAGAAGGTGAAATATGATGCGCATGTCCTTTTTCACCCCCTGTTTAATTTTCAGCCGGGCAACGAATACCGGTCGGGGAGTGGTGCTCCCGGGCCTAAATACTGGCAGAACCGCGCCGATTACAAGATCAATGTAGCGCTCGAAGAGGAGAAAGGGGCTGTGAGCGGGGAAGTGGAGCTTACCTATAAAAACAATAGCCCTGAAAACCTGGAATTCATCTGGCTTCAACTCGACCAGAACGCATTCGGCAGCCATTCGAGAGGCGCCCAAACCACACCGGTTACCGGCGGGCGTTTCGGTAACATGGGTTTTGACGGTGGTGATTCCATCAAAACGGTGAGCGTTCAGCAAGGCAAAGGCTCATTCGTGGAAGCAGAATACAAAGTTATCGACACCCGGATGCAGATCAGGCTCAAAACGCCCGTGAAGGCTAATGGCGATGTGATCAAGATCAAGCTGACCTATTCCTTCAAAGTCCCTGAATATGGCTCCGACCGCATGGGAACGCTGGAAACCAAGAATGGTATCGTGTATGAAATGGCGCAGTGGTACCCGCGTGTAGCCGTTTTCGACGATATCGAAGGCTGGAACCTGCTGCCTTACCTGGGAGCGGGCGAGTTTTACCTCGAATATGGCGATTTCGAATACAATGTAACTGTTCCCTGGGACCATATCGTCGTAGGATCGGGCGAATTGCTCAACCCTAACGAAGTACTTACCGCCGAACAGCGTAAAAGATTGGCAGACGCCGCTAAAAGCGACCAGACGGTCGTAATCCGCAGCGCCGAAGAGGTTACCAACCCCAACACAAGGCCGAAGCAATCGGGCACATTGACGTGGCGTTTCCGTTGCTTGCAGGCGCGTGACATTGCATGGGCTACTTCCAAAGCATTTGTGTGGGACGCCGCGCGCATGAATTTGCCCAAAGGCAAAACCGCATTGGCACAGTCGGTATACCCGGCAGAGGATGGCGGGCTCGAAGGCTGGGGCCGCTCTACCGAGTATGTGAAGGGCTGTATCGAGTTCTATTCCAATTATGTACATGAATATACCTACCCGGTAGCGACCAATGTGGCCGGTATCGTGGGCGGTATGGAATATCCCGGAATCGTATTTTGCAGCAGCAAAAGCCGTAAGGATGATTTGTGGGGCGTAACCGATCACGAATTCGGTCACAACTGGTTCCCGATGATCGTGGGTAACAACGAGCGTAAATATGCGTGGATGGATGAAGGTTTCAACACATTCATCAACTTCCTTTCCGGCGATAATTTCAATAATGGGGAGTATAAAACGACCCAGATGAACGATATGCACCGCCTGGCACCGATGATCTTCCGTCCGAAGGCAGACCCGATCATGACCATCCCCGACGTCGTTCAAGCCGTGAACCTGGGCTGGGAGGCTTATTATAAACCTGCTTTGGGCCTAAAAATGCTTCGTGAGCAGATCCTCGGCAAAGAGCGCTTCGACTATGCATTCAAAATTTACGTTCAGCGTTGGGCATTCAAGCATCCTACGCCTTACGATTTTTTCCGTACGATCGAAGACGCAGCGGGTGAAGACCTGGGCTGGTTCTGGAAGGGCTGGTTTTTCGAAAATTACAAACTCGACCAGTCTGTAAAAGAGGTGAGCTACATGGAGCAAAACCCGCAGAAAGGTTCTTATATCACGATCGAAAACCTCGACCAGCTGGCAATGCCTGTAAAAGTGGATGTGGAAGAAGTAAGCGGCAAGAAGACCCGTATCGAACTGCCGGTGGAAATCTGGCAGCGCGGCGGTTCGTGGACGTTCAAAGCGGCTACGCAGCAGCCTATCCGCTCGGTGACGATCGATCCTGACCATAATTTGCCGGATATCAACCCGGAGAACAATGTCTGGAAACCGGCCTCGTACAATTCCGAACCCGAAGTGAACTAAGCTTTCGGTGTAAAAGAAAAGCCTTCCAACCATAGCGGTTGGAAGGCTTTTTTATGGATTAATATGTTGTATATCAAATAGTAAGCAGCATAGCGCCGTAAGAATAGCCGCCGCCGAATACCGTGATCACGATATTTTCACCCTTTTTAAACTTCTCCTTATTCTCCGAAAGCGCGATGGCACAGCCCGCGCAGCCCGTGTTGCCCAGGTATTGAATGTTAGAGATCAGTTTCTCGGCAGGAATGCCTAATGTATTGATCACATTCAGGCTGATCCGGTGGTTGGCCTGATGCGGGATCAGATAGTCGAGGTCGTTGATCGTCAGGCCGCATTCCTGCAAAACCTGCTGGCTCACTTTGGGCATATAAACACACGCATTCTGGAATACATCGCGCCCGAAAGGCATTACCACGCCCCGGTCGTTGGGACGGAGTACCACCGCTTCGATCGCCTTGCCGCTCGTGGCAGCGCCGCCGGTGATGAGCTTTTTGATCTGAATATCGCCTTCTGTTTGCCGCTCTTTTGAAATAAGCAATGCAGAAGCACCATCGCCCCACAAATGTCCCGAAACGGTGTCCATTTCATTGTAATAGGCCGTATTATGGTCAGAAACGACCACCAGCGCCCTCGAAGCTTTGCCCATGGCGAAATAGCCTTCGACGATCTCGATGGCATTCAGCAGTGACGAGCAGGCGGATGAAATGCTGACGACGGGAATGTCCGGAATTTGAAGCTGGTGCTGCACCGCGTGGGCGAGCGTCACGATGGTATCGTAAGGTGTATAAGTAGCCCCTACGATCAGATCTATCTCGTTTTTACTGTATGGGATATTGTCAAGCAATGTTTCGACCGCCTTGATGGCCATGGTCGAGGTATTTTCGTCTGCTGATGCTTTACGTCTTTCTGAGATTCCTGTTCTTTCTACAATCCACTCGTTGGATAAGTTGTTGAGATTTGTAAAATATTCATTACCAATAACTTCGCTTGGTAGATAATGACTAACCGTATTAATATACATGATTGAGAAGTTGACTTCGCAAGCTACAATTCTTTTCGATTCCGAAAGTTAAATATTTCGTAGAAATCGTAGCACTCCATATTTGAACAATTCAATAATAAATTTCTATAATTATAATTCTGGCGCCTGTAATTTACGTTTTCAGGAAAAAACAATGTCGTTGTAAAATGACAGGAGCAATGCCTCTTCCGAGTGCCAGTTATAGCATGTTTCGGCGGCTTTCCTGCCGTTGTTACCCATTTGAATACGCAAAGTATCGTCGGCCAGAAGACATTCCATTGCGTGGCACAATGCTTCAGGATCATCAGGTGAAATACAAAAACCGCACCCTGAGCGCTCCACTATCTGCCGGTAAGCAGGGAAATCGGAAGTAACGACAGGCAAGTTCAGGGCCATGTATTCGAAAAGCTTCGTCGGGAAGGACTCGGGGTAATCGGCGACGGGTTTCAGCAAGGCAATACCTGCCACGGCTTGCCGGGCCTGCCTTAGCGCCACTTTCTGATCGGTATAGCCGTGGAATGTGATATTTTCCCTAATCTGATTATAACCTACGATCGCTTCCAGTTCCGCTTTTCCCACCCTCACAGGTCCGAAAAGGTGCAAATGGAAGTCCCGACAGCTTTTTTTCAGCATGGCCAATGCATGGATCACCGTGTCAAGGCAGCGCTCCATCGAGACGACGCCCAGATAGAAAAATTCGGGCCCTCCCGCGCGGGTAGCTGTGCGTGCGAGCGAGTCTACGACCGGAAGCGACACATAGTTGTGGATAACCGCAAATGGCTTTGCCAGATCATGATATTCTTCCAAATAGGCATCATCCGTAAAGATGCAGTGGAACTTTCGCCGCGCCAGTTTGTCGAAAAATTGAAATAGTCTCTTGAAAACCAGACTGTTGTTATACCGCTTGATCGCGAATTTTTTGAACAGATTCTCCTGTACTTCGTAAACAACTTTTGCTCCCGCCCATTGAAAAAGCAAGGCGATCGGTATCAGTTCCGGCACAAAAATGTGGATCATGTCGGGCCTTAACGAAATGCATTTGATGAATGCAATGGGATGCGCCAATAAAATCCGGGACCATAGCCGCTCAAACTTCGGCAGGCGGATCAAATGCCGGCCTTCGTGAAAACCCTCCTGAACGCCTGGCAATGCACAAAATACCTTGTAGTTGTTTTGAAGCGAAGGCGCGATCTTGTACATAATGCGCGAGTCCGTTGAAGGATGCACGGTGCTGATCAGCAGCACACGCTTCATGCGCGGGTCACGATGGCCACGCCCGACGACGTACCGATCCGTTCCGCCCCTGCTTCGATCATCGCGATGGCCTGTTCGTAGGTTTTGATACCGCCGGAGGCTTTGATTTTCACTTCGGCAGGCAGAATGGAACGCATCTTGCGCACAATTTCCACATCTGCGCCGCTTGGGGCAAAACCGGTTGAAGTTTTGACAAAGTCGGCTTTCGCTTCTGCGCAGATCTCGCAGGCCGTGTACAGGTCGAAACCATCGAGGTAGGCGGTTTCAATAATGACTTTGAGCAATGCATTCTGTTCATGCGCGAGGTCGGAAAGCTGTTTAAGCTCCTCCCGCACACTCAGATACGCCATGGATTTGAACCGGGAAAGATTCATCACCACATCGAGTTCGGTAGCACCATTTTGCAATGCTTCCCGCGCTTCGGCAACCTTGGCAGCCGTTGTAGAATACCCCATCGGAAAGCCGATCACCGAAGCTACTTCGATTTTAACAGGACAAAATTCCATCATCTCCATCACATAAGGCACATACACCGGCGCTACGCACACCGCTTTGAACTGGTGTATCCACGCTTCTTCACAAATCTTGCGGATATCGGTTTCGCTGGCCGTTGCGCTGAGCAGCGTGTGGTCGATGTAGGAGGAGAGATTGTCCATATTAAAAAAAGGAAAACCCCGCCGGGAAGGCAGGGTTCTATATGATGTCAGGCGCTGTTAAGCTTTGCTTTTCTCTTTTTTGGCAGCCTTTTTCGCAGGCGCTTCTTTCGCGTCTTCCTCGTCGCCAGCAACTTCTGAAACTGGTTCAGCAGCGGTTTCTGCTTCGCCCTCAGATGCTACAAATGCTTCGGGGATGTATTTCGAAAGCAGGTTGTACCAGGTAATGACTTTTTTGATGTCCGACACATATACTTTCGAACGGTCGAATTCCGGAAGTACTTCGGCCAGAAACTCGATGAGTTCTTTGTCTGACGAAGTTTTGACAGACAATGTAACCTCTTCTCCGTGGATCTCACGGATTTTCAGGAACACATCCGACAGGGCAACAGATTCTTCTGCACCGTCTGTAAAGATCGAAACGTCTTTCAGTACCGACACGCGCGCAGTTGGCCCGATCAGCGTTTTTTCACGTTTCTCGTCCAGGCCTTCCACGATTACGCCCGCACGGCTTGGTTTCAGAATGCGGAACAAACCTGGCTTACCGGATACATTGGCTACTTCTTTCAACAAATCCATTCCTGTTGACTCTACTTTTTCACTCATCCTTTCTTACTATGGTTATATCTTGATGTTAATGTTGGATGCGGCAATTCAATTTTTGCGCAAAATAACGGAAAGATTGTCCGGGAAACAACCGATATCTACTTTGTCTTCACAAACGACTGATTATAAGTTTCTATTGCCATCAGGATTGGCTCCCGGCCCTCATTTTTTTCTGCCGAAGTGACGTACATTTCCGGTATTTCTTCCCAGAATTCAGCGAGTTTGCGTTTATAAGCCTCCACCTGATTGGCAACCTGTCCGGGTTTCAGCTTGTCGGCTTTGGTAAATATGATTTCAAACGGAATGCCCGCCTCGCCCAACGAGGCCATAAAATCAAGGTCGACGGCCAGGGCGCTGTGGCGGACGTCGACGAGCACGAATGTGCACACGAGATTTTCGCGGTAATGCAGATAATCGTGGATCATCTTCTCCCACTTGTCGCGCTCGACCTTACTTACTTTGGCATAACCGTATCCGGGCAAATCGACGAGATACCAGGTGTCGTCGATCATATAATGGTTGATGAGCTGCGTTTTTCCGGGTTGCTGCGAGGTTTTGGCCAATGCCTTTTTGCCCGTCAGCATGTTGATGAGTGACGACTTACCCACATTGGATCGTCCGATGAATGCATATTCGGGAAGGATGGGCTCGGGGCACTTTTGGTAATCCGAATTACTCATCACATATCTGGCTTCCTGAACTTTCATGGTTTTCTGGCGTTAATGAAATTGCGAAGTTACCCTTTTTGAGAATCTTATCAGCAAAAGGCGGGTGATAGCCTTACAGTCTGTAATTGTGTAAAATAAAACAAAGGCGTATTTTCGTTTAATAAAAAACAGAAATCAAAATATCATTCAAAATGAAAAATTGTAAGAATCTCTGGTTCGCGGTCATGGCGCTTATGCTTGCCATGTCGGTCGCGATCGCCGGTGAAGGAGATAAAAAGGCTGCCAAAAACGCAGAGAAAGGAATTCAGTTTACCGAAGCGTCTTGGTCGTCCATCCTGAAACAAGCGAAAAAAGAGAACAAGATCATCTTTCTCGACGCCTACACGACCTGGTGCGGGCCGTGCAAATTGCTTCAAAAGAATGTGTTTACACGGGATGACGTCGCAGCTGCCTTCAACGGCAACTTCATCAATGTGAAAGTGGACATGGAAAGCGGCGAAGGCCCGTCCCTTGCCCGCAAATACCCGATCGAAGGTTACCCGACCCTGTTCTTCATCAATAGCAAGGGCAAAGTAGTGAAACAGCTTTTGGGAAATCAGAAACCCGAAGATCTTATCAAAGTGGCCAAGGCCGTTAATGCAGGCAATAAGAAGCCGGTTATCTGATCTAACAGCAATCAAAAAGAAACCCCCGCAGAACAGCTCTGCGGGGGTTTCTTTTTGGTAGGATAATCTTATTCGTAATAGTTGGGAACGCGGTGTCCGCTGCTTTCGAGCAGGCGGTCTTTGCGGAACAACTGCACATCGGCCGCGACCATGTCGTTCACGAGTGCTTTCAAATCGTATTTAGGCTTCCAGCCCAGTTTTTCCATTGATTTCGTCGGATCGCCGATCAGCAATTCCACTTCTGTCGGACGGAAGTAACGCGGGTCAACAGCCACTACTTCTTTACCGATTTCGATCTGGAATTCAGAATTGTTGCATTTAGCCACTTTCGCGATCTCGCTCGCGCCTTCGCCGCTGAACTCGACTTCGATGCCCACTTCTGCAAACGCCATTCTCACGAACTCGCGGATACGCGTGGTTACGCCGGTGGCGATGACGAAGTCTTCGGGTGTTTCCTGTTGCAGAATGAGCCACATTGCCTCCACGAAGTCTTTGGCATGGCCCCAGTCGCGCTGTGCGTCGAGGTTACCGAGGTAAACCTTGTCCTGCAAGCCCAATGCGATACGGGCAACGGCGCGGGTGATCTTGCGGGTTACGAATGTTTCACCGCGCAAAGGCGATTCGTGGTTGAAAAGGATCCCATTCACCGCAAACATATTGTAAGCTTCGCGGTAGTTAACGGTGATCCAGTAGCCGTAAAGCTTCGCAACTGCGTAAGGCGAGCGCGGGTAGAACGGCGTGCGCTCCGACTGCGGCACTTCCTGCACCAAACCATACAGTTCGGAAGTAGATGCCTGGTAGATCTTCGTTTTTTCGGTAAGCCCCAGCAACCGCACCGCTTCGAGGATCCGGAGTGTTCCGATACCGTCTACGTTGGCAGTATACTCGGGTTCTTCGAAACTCACCTGAACGTGGGACATTGCCCCAAGGTTGTATATTTCGTCCGGCTGAACTTCCTGGATGATGCGGATGATATTCGTAGAGTCGCTCAGGTCGCCGTAATGAAGGTGAAAGCGTACGTTTTTTTCGTGCGGGTCTTCGTAAATATGGTCGATCCGCTGCGTGTTGAACAACGAGCTGCGGCGTTTGATACCATGCACTTCATATCCCTTGCTCAAAAGGAGCTCGGCCAAATAGGAGCCATCCTGGCCGGTGATCCCTGTAATTAGCGCTTTCTTCATTCTGTTGGTAGTATGTATATGTGGATAATGTTATCCGGTTAGTAAGTAGTTTTAAATATTATGTTGTTCAACCCTTAATTGTGGTCAGACGCCGGGGTGACCATCATGCTCCGCTTGATATCCACCCTGTCGGCGAGGATTACCGCGGACGCATATTGTTCACGGATCAGGTCGAGATATTGCTCTGCATCGCTCCTGTACATAAAGTCGCCCACCTTCACGCGATAGGTCGGCTGGGTGTATGAAACGTAAGGGTTCAGATCCGGGAAAGCCTGGTAAATGTAGGACTTTGCACCATCCGCTTCCTGCCGCACATTACCTACATAGATCTGGATCCGGAAACCATTGATGTAGCGGATTGATTTGTTCTGCTTCGCCAGCGTATCCAGCACTGATTCCAGTTTTTTGTTGACATACAGCGGCTTATCCACATTGGCTTTCGGAACATTGTTGTTCCGGGCAGGCGTGGCAGGTTCTGCACGGGTTGCGACGGCGGGTTCTACATATTCGTAGCGTGGACGGACCGCGGAAAGATCTTCCCTGTATTCGGAACCCGAGCTCACGACCGACTTTTTGCTACAACCCGAAATCAAAATGATACCAAGATGCAGAGCCCATAAAAATCTCTTTTTTAGCGTCATATCCTGAACCATTGTAACTGAGCCCACAAACTTAATCAAAATTGGATGAATCACCATACCACTTAATTTTGAATGTAATACCTAACTTTACCCGGTTTATTCCCGATTTCAATGCTAGTACAATCCAACGTTTCACTTCGTCATCTCAATACATTCGGGCTCGATGCCGATGCCAGGTATTTTGTAAATGTGCAGTCTGTCGATGAGTTAACAGCCGTTTTGCGCGATCCCGAATGGAAGGATTTTCCGAAATTTATCCTTGGCGGCGGCAGTAATATCCTGCTCACAAAGGACATCGACGCCCTGGTGATCCACCCCGCCATGACGGGCATCACGGTAGCGGAAGAAAATGAGGAAACGGTCACGCTGCAGGTGGGTGCGGGCGAAGTATGGCATGAATTTGTGATGCATTGCGTGGCAAAAGGCTACGGCGGCGTCGAAAACCTGTCGCTCATTCCCGGAACTGTGGGCGCTGCGCCGATGCAGAATATCGGTGCTTACGGCGTGGAGATCAAAAACGTGATCGGATCCGTAGAAGCGGTAGACATGGAAAGTGGCGAAAAACGCGTTTTCAGTAATGCTGAATGCGAATTTGGGTACCGCGAAAGTATTTTCAAGAAAGCATTTAAGAATAAATACGTGATCACTGGCGCCACGTTCATACTCAGCAAAAAGCCGGTCCTGAATGCCGCTTACGGGGACGTTCAGAAGACATTGCAGGAAATGGGCGCCCAAAATCCGACAATCCGCGACATTAGTGAAGCCATTATGGCCATCCGCCGCAGCAAGCTGCCCGACCCGGCCGAGATCGGAAATGCGGGAAGTTTTTTCAAAAACCCGGAAATACCGGTTACTCAGTTCGCACAGCTGCGGGAAACCTTTCCGGAAGTGCCGGGTTATCCTGTGGATGCCCAAACAGTAAAAGTGCCAGCAGGCTGGTTGATCGAACGGGCAGGGTGGAAAGGGTACCGTGAAGGCGAAATTGGCGTCCACGCAAGGCAGGCGCTGGTGCTCGTCAACTATGGCGGCGGCACCGGGGCGGAGATTAAGGCATTATCAGAAAAAATTCAGGGATCCGTCGCAGAGAAATTCGGTATCCGGCTCAACGCAGAAGTCAATTTTATTTAGCAGTTCTATGCATCGCAAAAAGTTATACACCTCACTAGCCCTGCTTGCACTATTTATTATTGTTTTTTTCCTGAAAGAGCGTTTTACGGTCGATCTTTATCAGGACGAGAACCATTACCTCCCTACGGCAGCGCTTTTCAGCACAGAGCCTTTTCCGTCGCTGCACCTGCTTCAAACTTACAATGAACTGAACACGCCGATCCCGTTCATCCTGGGTGGTTGGGTGCTCAATATTTTTGGAGAGGATATTCAAAACCTTCGACTCCTCACTGCATTCACCAGCTTTGCATTGCTGATACTTTTCGTCTGGTACAGCCCCGACCGTACCCGGCGTTTCTGGCGTTTGCCTCGGCGGATTGCTCATTTTTCCCAACTATTACCTCGTCAGTGTTTACTACTATACCGACATTTTCGCGATGGTTTTCACGCTTGGCGGCGTGATCGCCTATTTGCGCAAATGGCATTGGGTAGGCTTCCTGTCGCTTGCCGCGGCTGTTTGTTGCAGGCAATATATGTTGGCGTTTCCGGCGGCCATTCTCGCGTATGAAGTGTTTAAAAATGTGAAATGGAGCACTAATCCCGTGGTTTTGGTCAAAAGTATTTTCTCCGATCCGTCGTGGATATGGTACGCGCTGGCCACGCTGGCCATCGTTCCCTGGGTGCTGATCTGGCACGGCCCGGCTCCCGCCTCAGTCATGGCCGATCAGCATTATGATTCGGATAAGCTGGTTCAGTATAATTTCGGATATGTGATGTATGCTTCGGTGGTGGTGGCAGTGTACTATATTATTCCCGAAACGATCGTTACGCGGCGTTTTTCACATTTTCTGGAATACCCGCGAAAATATCCGGTCATGTTCGTGGGCTTTTTGGTGGCCATAGCTGCGATTGTCGCTTTTTCTCCCGCCAAACAGGCTTACAACCCCTATTTTACCTGGCCATATCTGGGTTATGTGGATGAATTGCTGATGAAAATCGGCATTACAGGATTACTGAAACAGCTCGCTTTCGGGGCATTAATGCTCGTGACCCTCGTTCGTTTCGTATCGCCGCGGTTCAACCTCGCCACCTGGATTTTCGTACTGAACGTTCTGCTGCTGGGTAAGGCACAGTTATCGTGGGATAAGTATTCCCTGCCGATGATCATGGTAATGTGGTTCCTGGCCATGTACGACGAGCATTGGCTGCCTTCCGCGGCTCGCGCCGAAAACAGGGCGGAGGCATTAAATGTGAAATATTAAAGATATATTTATAACCATTTGCCTACTAAGCGCAAACCGGCGTGAGTGACCCGCCCCGGAAATTTTCAACAGCCAATAAAAAAGCCTTTTGAATGAAATGAACTTTACACACTCAAAAATTTTCCTGCTTTCTTTCCTTTTGTGCTGCTCGATCGGCAGCGCCAGTGCCCAGCGCTTTTTTTCCGTGGTTTTCAATAAGCTGCCGCGAGAAATGCAGCTCTATGCCCGGGGAGACGATAATCTGGCCGAAGTGCCGATTTCCGGCGTGATCGAACTGGCTGGCTGGGAGCATATGTCGGTCGTTACGTTCCGGAACAATGTGCGGGTCGGTTACCAGAAATCGGCGATCAATTACGGCGGCAAAACGACCGGTTCGTTCAGTATGACCCCGAAGATCGAGGCCGAAATGGCCGACTACTCTTTCGAGGTATATGCTTGCCATGAAGCCGATTCCGCATTGATAGTACGGCGTAATGAGGTCGTAGCCGGGGATTTTTACGTGATTAGCGGGCAATCCAATGCATCTGCGACCATTTTTGGCGCCTGGTCCAGCAAATATGCGCGTACCATCGCCCGCACACCCGACAACGACCCGTCGATCACGCCGCGCGACACACTCTGGACGACCGCAGCCTGGTCGTGGACGTACGTAGGTGCGTGGGGCCTCGAAATGCAAAAAGAAATTCTGGAAAGGAATAGTATTCCAACCTGTGTGATCAACGGATCGCTGCCCGGCGCGAAAGTGAGCGAGTTTCTAAAAAGGGATCCCAAGGACTCTACCAGCTTTTCGCTTTATGGAGGCTTGTTGAAAAGGGTTCGCGTTGCAAACCCCAAGCGGATCAGGGCGTTCATCTGGATGCATGGCGAGCAGGAGGTATTTGAAAATATCGGTAACTACGCCGAGGAATACGATCAGCTGTATAAATATTGGGTCCATGACTATCCCGAGGTGGATCAGTTCGTGGTTGTGCAATCCAACCTGATTCTCCTGCGGAACGACACACCCAACCCCGTTGGAGGCTCCGTGCGCGACTTTTTGCGGAGGACCAAATATCTCTATCCGAAAACCGATCACTTTGGGGCTATCGGAACGCCCCATTATGACGGCGTGCATTATGAAAGGTCTGGTTTTGAGGAGTTCGGCCGCCGCATGTACCGCTTTTTGGCCCCGACCGTCTACGGCTCAAAGGATACGGATAATGTGAGGACGCCGGATATTAAAAAGGCATTTTATACCAATGCAGAGAAAAAGGAGATCACACTTATCTTCGACGAAGGCCAGGATCTGAAATGGCCGGCCGACACTACGGTGAAGGGGCAGGATGGCCAGCCGATGGTATTAAGCCTCAAAAATTTCTTCTACCTGGATGGAAATGAGCGGGAAGCGCCTTTCTCCGGGGGTAAAGTGGCAGGTAATCAGGTAACACTGACGCTCAAAAGTACATCCAATGCGACCAAGCTGAGCTATTTGCCATCGTTCTATCCGATTAATCTGCCTTTGATAGAACCATTTTCTTTCAATATCGCCATTTACACCGGCCCATTTTTAAGGAATAAGAGAGGTTTGGGTGCATTCTCTTTCGACAAGGTGAGCATTGGTATGTTGCTGCCAAATGTGGCACTTTCGGCCAACCGGACATTCAACTCGGTGATACTGACCTGGCCGGCGGTAGAAACAGCTAATAAATATGTACTGGAACGTAAAAAATCCAATTCCGCTCCCTATGAGGTATTGAAACAGCTGGATGGCCAGACGCTATCCTTCGAAGACCGCGACATCGAGCTTAATGCGACCTACACTTACCGTATCCAGGCATTCAGCGACATTTCACAGTCGGCCTACTCGACCGTCACCGTTGACCTCAGCCCTATCCTCGGCAACGAGATCGGCGCCAAAAACATGCTCTGGCAAATGTTCCCGAACCCGACTGACCGCGTGTTGCGCGTAGAATTCAAGAATGCGGCTACCGGCACGATAGCGGTAATGAATGCGAAAGGCCAGGTTCTGCACCGGAAAACCCTGAAAGCATCGAGCAGTGAGGAAATCAATGTCGCCAACTGGCCAACCGGAACGTACCTGCTGAATTTCGAAAACCAGGACGGCGTTCGGACGGCACAGCAGTTTCTTAAACGCTAAGCTATTTGCAGGTGCCTAAGGTGGGGCAATGTATTTTTCGTAAAACGAATTGGTTTTGCCAAGGTACTGTTCCGCTTCCTGCTGCGACCAGCGTTGCCGTAACGTTTCATATACGCTCGGATAAGTATCATAAGGGATCGGGACGAACTTCGAATTTTCGGGACTCCACAATGCGGTAATGAGGTTAAACCGTGCCGCACGGTAAAGCCGCCCGATTCCTGCAACCGCCGAAAATAGTAATACCAGTACGAGAATCAGACAAATTACATTGCTCCGCAACACCGCCAGCATTTTGACCGGCGGCTGGCCTGCGAGCGGGTAGAGCAAATAGCAGCCGATCATTACCAGAATCGGCATCATACCGCGCAGCAACGCATCATTTACCTTCCCGATCCTGACCAGCGGGAACAGCAGCGTAATGCCAATCAACAGCCAGAACGGCGCGGCCGGATTGCCCGGTAGTCCAACCCGCCGGTACCCAGCGAATGCAAACACAAACAGCAATACATCCGCCACCGTATTCACCAGATATTCCCGCATCAGATTACCCGAATCACCCCTAAAATCCCAGATCAGCCCGGTTACCGGCGGACGTGGGTGCGACTGAAACAGCAGCAACACCGGAACCGCCACAATACACGGCAACAGAACCCGTTCCATCAGCCGCCGAAAAGACATCCCCCACCGTATCCATTGACCAACCAGCAGCAGCGGCGTGACCAACCCCGTCGCCAATGCGGGAAAAGCCGCCCACCAAAGCGCAAGCGCCGTTGGAAAGCAAAGCAATGCACAATCCAGCCGGTAGCGGATCACATGAAAAAGCATTCCGCCCAGCATCAGCGAGGGAATAAACTGGTTCGGCGCCCAGAGCAGATTTTCAAGGTTCGACCAGTGCTCCACGCCAATCTCCTCATAGCTATATAGTTGAATGGATAAATGCGCTGCAATGCCCTTAAAAAGCCTTGGAAAATCCCCTATGCACAACACCAGCAAGGCTCCCCACCATTTCCGGTGCAGCGATATAAAAATCCACAGCAACCCGAGCATAATGCCTAGGCTGGTCCAGACAAGGATCGCAGCCGTTGAAACATGGCCGGTGAGTTTGGAAAAAGCGGCGGGTAACAGATAATAACCGAAATAGTAGGCTACAACCGGGCGGTTTGTTGGGAAGCGAAGCGGCCAGTCGTTTTGCAGAAGATCCTGGAATTTCGCGTTGTGGCACCAATGGTCCATCGTTTGAAATGCAAAACCGGTAATGCCCGAGGCCAGCGTCAGCCCGACTGCTGCGATGAGTGCAATGCAAAGATCCTTGACAGTAACCAAGGCTTTGCAAAACCCGATTTCCTGCAATGTGTTTTTGGAAAATATATAAATTATTAATGCAATTCCTATTAATGTGAATATGGGTTTTACCCAATATAAATAGAAAATGACATTGGGAATTAATAGATATACAATTGAGATTGTATAAAGTGTTTTAACTCGCATTTAATTAAAATAATGTGTGTATGACTAATTTGAATTAGCAACCGGTAAATAGCTACTAACAGCTGATTATAAATGCCGATGCTATATATGAACCAGCTG
>CBIHPQ010000092.1:0-17894 GCA_966211825.1 uncultured Dyadobacter sp.
AAACTTCGGCAAGGCGGTGAACGTTCGCTTCACGCGCACGGTAGTCACCTCCTTTAATGGTATCATAAAAAAGACGGTAAACCGAGTCACCGTCATTCTGATAGTTTTTTGCTGCATTGATACCTCCTTGTGCGGCAATAGAGTGCGCGCGGCGTGGAGAATCCTGGAAACAGAATGCTTTTACTTTATAACCGAGCTCCGCGAGCGTAGCAGCGGCAGAAGCACCGGCAAGTCCGGTCCCTACTACAATGATCTCGAGATTACGTTTGTTCGCAGGGTTCACCAGCGGCACGGAAGAGCGGTATTTGCTCCATTTAGTTTCGAGTGGTCCTTGTGGTATTTTGGCATCCAGACGAGATGAAGTTGCCATATATCAAATATTATTTAATCGAAAATTTAGAAATGAGACGCTTTCGGGATTACTTGACCCAGCCGAGGTAGATAGAGATCGGCATTAATGCAAAGAGAATCGGCACGATGATCGAAAATGCGGTTCCCAGGAACGAGATCAGACCGTTGTATTTTACGTGGTTGAGGCCCAGCGACTGGAATGCGCTTTTGAAACCGTGCAGCAAATGCCAGAAAAGCGAAACGCAGCCAAGTACATAAATAAGTACCACGATCGGGTTCTGGAAAGTGTCGAGCATCATCTGGTAGAGGTTCAGCTCTTCACCTGTTGCAAACTGGTTGGAGCGGTTGGGGATCCAGAAATGCGAAGTGTGGATCACCAGGAAGATCAGAAGCAGCGTTCCGAGCAAACCCATGCTGCGGGAATACCAGGTACTGTTAGCAGATGCGTTGTTAACGGCATACTTCACGGGGCGAGCCTCACGGTTATTTTTCCAAAGGATCAGACCATCGGCGATATGGATGATAAAGCCCGCAACGAGGCCTATTTCAAGCGTACGTATAATCGGGTTGGTGCCCATAAAGTGCCCCCAGTGAGAAAAAGTCTCTCCGCCATCATTATAGAAAATCATGGCATTAATGGTGGCATGAATGACCAGAAAACTTATCAAAAAAAGTCCGGTAAGAGCCATCAGAAGTTTTTTACCGATAGAGCTCGTTAACGTTTGTGAAAACCACGACATAATCAAAAACGAATGGTTTTAGTGCAAAAAAATGAGGTATATTTAGAACCTTTCAAAGGTATATCACAAACGTTAGCGAGACAAAGAATCCTTTTCATTTTTGCAAACCGCGCCGTTTATTTATAATCATTATTAAGAATTATTTAGACTGATTAGTCTTTGTAAAAGCAAGGCGTTCAGTGCGAAGGCCTCAGCGCTATCTTTCCAACTATTTTGTAACCGTACAGCACACATTTTCAAACATCTGTTTCGTTGAGTTGATACATACCCGGACGACTAACGAACCGACCCATGCTCAGACCTCTATCATCCCGGATTCTGATTACAATTCTGGCGCTGACATTATCGCTCAGCCAGGCTCTCGCGACACACTTCCGGGCCGGAGAAATCACGGCGAGAAGGCTGTCGCTCACCTCGCCTACCTATGAAATCAAGCTGACGGGGTATTTTGATATGATTAGCGGAAGAGAAGCCGCAGAACGACAGACTTCGGTATTTTTTACCATAGGGAATGTGCTTTCGACCGGAACGCCGGTCGTCATCGAGGCACCGAGGATCTTGCCATATGTTGATATCGGCAACAATACCACGCAAAATGTCTATATCGTCACCTACACATTCCCGTCGACAGGTGCCTACCGTATATCGATGGAAGTGGATGCCCGGAATGAAGGCATATTGAACATTGGTCCAAAGCCTACCAACCGCCTCAACTTTTATGTAAGTACGATCCTGGAAATCAATGCCGCGTTTGGGCTCAACCGGACGCCGGTTCTGCGAAACGCGCCGATCGACCTGGCGGCCATCGGCCAGCGGTATATTCACAACCCGGGCGCATTCGACGCAGATGGCGACAGTCTGGCTTACCGCATATTTACCCCTCAGCAAGGGGGTACAAACGGCGCGGGCGTGAACCTCGACTACCAGGACCCAAACACGGTCACACCGCCGGGCCAGACCGAAGCCGGCGCATCTCCCGCCACTTTCAGCATGGACCGGGTCACCGGCGACCTGGTCTGGGACGCGCCGGTTACCAAAGGATATTATAACGTCGCATTCGTCGTGGAGGAATGGCGCGATGGTGCGCTCATAGGGCAAATTGTGCGCGATATGCAGATTATCGTCGAGGATGCCCGCAACGACAGGCCGGTCATTCAGCCCATACCCGACATTTGCGTAGAGGCCGGGACTTTGATCAATCAACCTGTTACGGCTACCGATAAGAATGGCGATAAGCTTACGCTCACGTCGACAGGCGGGGTTTACGAAGCTTCGCTGATCCCTCCTGCCGTAGCCAAGTTTACCGTTGCACAGCAGGGCTCTCAAAGCACCGTCACGGGTCTGTTTAGCTGGCAAACCTCTTGCGCCCATATCCGTTTGGAGCCTTATGATGTTCTATTCAAAGTAGAAGATTCCGCTCCTCCCGGCTATCCTAATCCGTCGCTCTTCCGGAAGCTGGTGGATATGACCACCGTGAACATCAAAGTTTACGGGCCAAAACCGACAGGCTTAAAGGCTACCGCCGTCACAGACCCTACCGGAACGGCCTACCGCCTCAACTGGGATGCCTACAAGTGCCAGATACCAGGGGCCAAAATCGCTGTTTACCGTGCCGAGAAATGTACGGACCTCTCCGAAGACGTCTGCCGCCCGGGCATTCCGGCCGGCTCGGGGTATGAAGAGATCGGACGGGTCGATATAAACCAGACGACTTTCCTGGACAATAATGGCGGCGAAGGCCTCCGTCCCGGCGTTTCTTACTCCTACCGCATTGTGGCAATGTTCCCAAGGCCCGGCGCAGCCCCGAGCGACCCCGGTTACCTGATCGGCGGCGGAGAAAGTCTGGCGTCGGCTGAATTCTGCCTGAACCTGCCGCTCGTTATGCCGGTCATCACCAATGTTACCGTCGATTCTACCAGCACTACCAAGGGTGTCATCACTGTTAAATGGATCAAACCTGCCGCAGCTGCGGGTTTACCGGCCCAGTACCGCCTCTTCCGCGCTACCGGCCAGAATGGCACCGCATTCACACAGATTGCTACTATTAATACCAACCTCACACCAGGTGCACGCGACACCATTTTCGTCGACCGAAACCTGAATACCGAGGTCAATGCATACAATTACAAACTCGAATATTACACTACCCAGAATGGCCAGCTCACCAGGTTCGACGAAACCGAAACTGCCAGCTCGGTAAGGCTCGAACAGGCCGCTGCCCAGCAGAACCAGATCGGGCTCAAATGGACCGCCCTCGTGCCCTGGGACAATGGCAACCGCATGCACAGGGTGTACCGCGAGGACAAAACCAAACCAGGCACTTTCAACCGCATTGCAGAAGTATCCGTGCAGGGACCGCAGACATTCACTTACGTTGATGACGGTAAAGATAAATATGCAGCCGACGGTACAGTTAATGTCACCATTGTGAAGGACTCAACCTATTGTTATAAAGTAGAAACAGTAGGTTCGTACAACAACAGCCAGATCAGGCCATCTGTTTTGTATAACTTCTCGCAGATACTTTGTATTTCTTCATCTGATACCACCAAGCCTTGTCCGCCTGTGCTGAGCCTGGACCCGCTCAATTGCGATTCGCTCAGGGCGCATCCGGAAGCATTTTGCACCGCAGGCGGCTTTTCCAACCATTTGTCATGGGAATATCCTGCCGAACTCGATGGCCGCGAATGCGACCCGCTGGTAACCGCTTACAGGGTCTATTACGCAAGATATGAGGGTGACACCCCCACCTTGGTCGCCACGGTCACCACGCCGCCTTCGCCTCTGCAAACCAGCTTTGACCATGAAGGCCTCACCTCGTTTGCAGGTTGCTATTATGTGACGGCCGTCAACCGGTTCGGCAGCGAGAGCGCCCCCAGCAACATCGTTTGCCGCGACAACTGCCCGATGTACGTGCTACCTAACGTATTTACCCCAAATGGCGATTCGAAAAACGATGTTTTCCAGCCCTATGAATGCCCTGCATTTGTCCAGTCGCTGGAATTCAAGGCTTTCAACCGATGGGGCGCGCAGGTCTTCTCTACCAAGGATGTGAACATCAACTGGGACGGAAAAACCAATGGCGGAAAAGAGCTCGCGGCTGGTCAGTACTATTATGAGGTGACCATCTATTTTGAATCTTCTAAAAAACAGAGCGACGAAACTATTATGAAAGGTTGGGTACAGTTGCTGAGATAGCGACACAAATCACATCAGAGCGCCATTTGCGGAGCTTCGGGACTTTGTGACAATTCATACATGATTTATAAAGTTGTTTTGTAAGTTTACAAACCGACGTATTATATTCATTTACGAAGCACACATTTTTACCTGAATTTTCGTTGATTTAACGTACCTGCCAGGAGATATGGCGCCTGCCGTTACCTCCCTATCATTATTAGCTCGACACAGATTTATGCGCTCTGTTTTACGAATCCCATTATACTTTTTATTTCTGGCCTTGCTGTGTAGTAGCTTTCAGGCCATGGCGACACACATACGCGCGGGCGAGATTACGGCCAGGCGAACCAGCCCGGCAGGCTCCTCACGGCACACCTACGAGATAAAATTGACGGCCTATTTTGACATGCAAAACGGCGAAGGAGCCGCAAATGCCCAGAATAGCGTGTTTTTCACCATCGGTTCTGTCGCTGCCGGTCCCAACTCCCAGCCCGTAGTCCTGGAAGCACCACGCAGCCAGCCAATCCCTAACATTGGTAACAACACGACGCAGAACACGTACATTATCAGCTATACATTCCCCACGGCTGGTTTGTACCGCATATCTTTCGAAGAGGATAACAGGAACAACAACGTCCTCAACATCGGTCCCCCGCCCACGCAAAACCTGAACTTTTACGTGAGCACGATCCTGGAAATCAATGCCAATTTCGGGCAGAACCAGACACCCGTACTGCTCAATGCGCCTATCGACGTGGCGGCAGTAGGCCAGCGCTACATTCACAACCCCGGCGCATTCGATGCGGATGGCGACAGCCTTGCCTATCGCTTGTTTGTGCCGCAAAGAAGTGGTGTGAATGGCTCGGGTATTAATTTGCAATATAAGGACCCTAACATGGTGACGCCTCCCGGACAAACGGAAGGAGGCGCATCTCCCGCCACTTTCAGCATGGACCGGGTCACCGGCGACCTGGTCTGGGACGCGCCGGTTACCAAAGGATATTATAACGTCGCATTCGTCGTGGAGGAATGGCGCGATGGTGCGCTCATAGGGCAAATTGTGCGCGATATGCAGATTATCGTCGAGGATGCCCGCAACGACAGGCCGGTCATTCAGCCCATACCCGACATTTGCGTAGAGGCCGGGACTTTGATCAATCAACCTGTTACGGCTACCGATAAGAATGGCGATAAGCTTACGCTCACGTCGACAGGCGGGGTTTACGAAGCTTCGCTGATCCCTCCTGCCGTAGCCAAGTTTACCGTTGCACAGCAGGGCTCTCAAAGCACCGTCACGGGTCTGTTTAGCTGGCAAACCTCTTGCGCCCATATCCGTTTGGAGCCTTATGATGTTCTATTCAAAGTAGAAGATTCCGCTCCTCCCGGCTATCCTAATCCGTCGCTCTTCCGGAAGCTGGTGGATATGACCACCGTGAACATCAAAGTTTACGGGCCAAAACCGACAGGCTTAAAGGCTACCGCCGTCACAGACCCTACCGGAACGGCCTACCGCCTCAACTGGGATGCCTACAAGTGCCAGATACCAGGGGCCAAAATCGCTGTTTACCGTGCCGAGAAATGTACGGACCTCTCCGAAGACGTCTGCCGCCCGGGCATTCCGGCCGGCTCGGGGTATGAAGAGATCGGACGGGTCGATATAAACCAGACGACTTTCCTGGACAATAATGGCGGCGAAGGCCTCCGTCCCGGCGTTTCTTACTCCTACCGCATTGTGGCAATGTTCCCAAGGCCCGGCGCAGCCCCGAGCGACCCCGGTTACCTGATCGGCGGCGGAGAAAGTCTGGCGTCGGCTGAATTCTGCCTGAACCTGCCGCTCGTTATGCCGGTCATCACCAATGTTACCGTCGATTCTACCAGCACTACCAAGGGTGTCATCACTGTTAAATGGATCAAACCTGCCGCAGCTGCGGGTTTACCGGCCCAGTACCGCCTCTTCCGCGCTACCGGCCAGAATGGCACCGCATTCACACAGATTGCTACTATTAATACCAACCTCACACCAGGTGCACGCGACACCATTTTCGTCGACCGAAACCTGAATACCGAGGTCAATGCATACAATTACAAACTCGAATATTACACTACCCAGAATGGCCAGCTCACCAGGTTCGACGAAACCGAAACTGCCAGCTCGGTAAGGCTCGAACAGGCCGCTGCCCAGCAGAACCAGATCGGGCTCAAATGGACCGCCCTCGTGCCCTGGGACAATGGCAACCGCATGCACAGGGTGTACCGCGAGGACAAAACCAAACCAGGCACTTTCAACCGCATTGCAGAAGTATCCGTGCAGGGACCGCAGACATTCACTTACGTTGATGACGGTAAAGATAAATATGCAGCCGACGGTACAGTTAATGTCACCATTGTGAAGGACTCAACCTATTGTTATAAAGTAGAAACAGTAGGTTCGTACAACAACAGCCAGATCAGGCCATCTGTTTTGTATAACTTCTCGCAGATACTTTGTATTTCTTCATCTGATACCACCAAGCCTTGTCCGCCTGTGCTGAGCCTGGACCCGCTCAATTGCGATTCGCTCAGGGCGCATCCGGAAGCATTTTGCACCGCAGGCGGCTTTTCCAACCATTTGTCATGGGAATATCCTGCCGAACTCGATGGCCGCGAATGCGACCCGCTGGTAACCGCTTACAGGGTCTATTACGCAAGATATGAGGGTGACACCCCCACCTTGGTCGCCACGGTCACCACGCCGCCTTCGCCTCTGCAAACCAGCTTTGACCATGAAGGCCTCACCTCGTTTGCAGGTTGCTATTATGTGACGGCCGTCAACCGGTTCGGCAGCGAGAGCGCCCCCAGCAACATCGTTTGCCGCGACAACTGCCCGATGTACGTGCTACCTAACGTATTTACCCCAAATGGCGATTCGAAAAACGATGTTTTCCAGCCCTATGAATGCCCTGCATTTGTCCAGTCGCTGGAATTCAAGGCTTTCAACCGATGGGGCGCGCAGGTCTTCTCTACCAAGGATGTGAACATCAACTGGGACGGAAAAACCAATGGCGGAAAAGAGCTCGCGGCTGGTCAGTACTATTATGAGGTGACCATCTATTTTGAATCTTCTAAAAAACAGAGCACGCCTGTTACCATGAAAGGATGGGTGCAGCTTCTCAGATAGTTTGCCTTTTTTCTTTCAAATTCAAGTATTTCCTTTGTAGCCCGGTTTTTATACCGGGCTTTTTGTTTCATCATGAATAACCTTAAATCATCCATATGAAAACAGCATATGTTTTCCCTGGCCAGGGATCGCAGTTCAAAGGAATGGGTCTGGACCTCTACCAAAGCTCCGATTCCGCAAAGGCATTGTTTGAAAAAGCCAACGAAATCCTCGGTTTTGAAATCACAAAAATCATGTTCGAAGGCACCGACGAGGAGCTGAAACAAACCAATGTGACCCAACCCGCGATATTTATCCATTCGGTGATCCTGGCGAAGATATCCCCGGACTTTGCACCGAATATGGTAGCCGGTCACTCCCTGGGCGAATTTTCGGCATTGGTGGCCGCGGGAGCGCTTTCCTTCGAAGACGGTCTTTCGCTCGTGGCGAAACGTGCTGCTGCCATGCAGAAAGCCTGCGAGATCCGGCCGTCGACCATGGCAGCCATCCTGGGCCTGGCCGACAATGTGATCGAAGAAATCTGCGCTGGAATTACCGACGAGATCGTCGTCCCTGCAAACTACAACTGCCCGGGACAGGTGGTGATATCCGGGACCATAGAAGGCGTAGAACGCGCCAACGAACTGATGAAAGCCGCCGGAGCGAAGCGCGCGCTGGTATTGCCTGTTGGAGGCGCATTCCACTCGCCATTGATGGAGCCTGCACGCGAAGAACTGGCAGCGGCGATCCATGCGGCCCAGTTCGAGCAACCGATCTGCCCGGTTTACCAGAATGTGAATGCAAAACCGGCCACGGAAGTAGCCGTTATCAAGGAAAATCTTATTTCTCAACTCACCGCTCCGGTGCGGTGGACGCAGTCGGTAGAGCAAATGGTCGCCGACGGTGCAGAAATCTTTATCGAATCGGGACCGGGCAAAGTTTTGCAAGGCCTTGTAAAAAAGATCGCTAGCAATGTTGAGCTAAAAAGTATTTAATTTTTTTTCCAAAATACTTGACAAGATACCGCCACAACATTACTTTTGCACCACTGTTTACGGTTTTGGCCGATGGTGTAATGGTAACACAGGACATTTTGGTTGTCTTATTCAGGGTTCGAGTCCTTGTCGGCCAACAGTAATCAAAGAGCTCATTTTTCAATGAGCTCTTTTTTATTTCCATCCTATTCCCGCTCCTAAGCTTAGAATACTTCCAAATTTCGGAGGTGAAATAACCATTTAGTAGCATTTCCATTCTTTTGCGACTGAGAGGTGACATTAAGGAAACTATTTTAAAAATTTGGTTACTTAATGTAACTTTTCTGCTATAAAATTTGGATATGAAATGTTACATTTACTATGTTTTAACCTAAACAGCACCCATATGAAAGTAGAAAAAGTTAAAAAGCGTGATCGCGAGCGCACTAAGAGTAAAATACTCAAGGCGGTAGGCGAAGTAATTGAACAACATGGCACCGAAAAGGTGGGGGTCAATCTGATCGCTCGTACCGCAGGAGTCAATAAAGTACTGATTTACAGATACTTTGAAAGTGTAGACGGCCTGATGGAACAGTATGTCAGGTCGGGAGAGTACACGTCAACCCTCAGCACCGATTACATTGACAGCATCCCCGAGCTGACACCCGAAGAACGGAACAAGGCTCTCACGTCCCTCATGCACACTTTCACGAACGATCTGCGCCAGCGTAAGGCTACGCGCGACCTGCTCCGCTGGGAAATCGGTACCGGAAAGTCGATGCTTTCAGACGCCCGCAACCAGATTGCGACGCGTATCCTGAGCAAAATAGGCGACCTGCCCTATTACAATGACACCAGCGCGTTGATCGCATTCATTTCAGCAGGCATTTATTTTTTGACCATCTCCTCTGATTATCGTGAAAAAATGCTTGACGTAGACCTTCAAACTGATGAAGGATGGAAGCGGATTGAGCGCGTGATTGACAGTATTATCTCGGATGTCCGGGGTTGACGATAAAAAACCACAGGCCCTTCCCCCGAAACGGGAAGGGCCTTTCCTTTTATTGGCAGTTACTAGCCTATATTTGCGGTGGAAAATCCCGCATTGAATGAGCGTACTGAAAAAACTGGCCAGTGAAACCGCCACTTACGGCATCAGCACCATGCTGGGCCGCTTTTTGAACTACCTGCTGGTGGCGCTGCATACCAAGCTCTTTGAACCTCAACAAATTGCCGCCCAGGGGCAGCTCTTCGCCTACGCCGGCCTCGCCCTCGTACTGTACACATTCGGGATGGAAACCGCGTTCTTCCGCTTTGCCAGGGAAGAAAAGGACCGGAAACAATATTACGACCTCATATTGAGTGCGGTCATCGTCGTGAGCATCTTTTGCTCAACGCTCATGTTCGTGTTCGCGGCACCTATCGCCGGGGCGATCAAATACCCGGAGGCTACTTCCATTGTGCGGATGTTCGCGATCATTATGGCTACCGACGGCATTGTTTCGATCCCGTTTGCCAGGCTGCGGCTCGAAGGACAGGGCAAAAAGTTTGTTGTGATCCGGGTTACCAACATTCTCATCAACATTTTCCTGAACTTGTTCTTCCTGCTTGTCTGCCGTGACATTCATGCAGGAAAGTACCTAATGATCCTGCAACCGGCCATTGACCTGTTCTATAACCCGCTGCACGCGCCGGATTACATCGTTATGGCCAACCTCATTGCCAACCTGGCATTTTTCTGGATGCTTCGGAAAGAGTTCGCCGACTTCCGGTTCATTTTCAACAGCAGTCTTTTCAAACCAGTCTGGGTATATGCATTTCCCGTGCTAATTATGAACATCGGCGGCGTACTGAATATGCTTTTCGACCGCGCATTCATCCAGTTCCTGCTTCCTGAGGGTTTCTACCCCGGCCGCAGCAACGAAACGGCGATCGGGATCTACGTGCAGTGCTACAAGCTTTCGATTTTCATGAACCTGGCCATCCAGGCATTCAAATATGCCGCAGAGCCGTTTTTCTTTTCAAAAGGTGAAGACAAGAATGCACCGCCGGTTTTCGCGAAGGTTACCAAGTATTTTATCATCATTTGCGTGCTCATGTGGGTGGGTATATGCCTGAACCTCGACCTCTTCGCCGAATTGTTCCTTAAAAAGAAGATTTATCACGAAGGACTGAGCGTCGTACCCTGGCTGCTGGCGGGCTATTTGTTCCTTGGCGTGTATTACAATCTGGCCACGTGGTTCAAACTGACCGACAAGACGCAATATGGCACATGGCTGACGCTCACCGGCGCGGGGATTACGATCGGTACCAGTTTCCTGCTCGTACCGCAGATCGGCTACATGGGCTTTGCCATCGCATTTGCGCTGTCGGGCTTTATCATGCTGTCGCTTTGCTATTATTTCGGGCAGAAATTCTATCCGGTGCCTTACGATATCGCTTCGGCAATAGGCTACATTGGCGGCGGCGCGTTGCTGATCTATGCCTCGTCGCTCGTCAAAATACCGGATCTCTGGATTTCCGTACCCGTGCACATGGGCGTGCTTGCGATTTTTGCCGCAATCGTCTTTTTGATGGAGCGAAAAAACATTCCTGCGCTTCGGAGACGCTAGCGACAGGCTATTCCTGCATTTCGCGCAGCAGCTTGTTGGAGAAAAGGAATTCTTTCAGTTCAGGAACATCGGTCTTCGTGATCTCGGAATTGACGCCTTCCCACAGTTTATTTCCCTGATAGAGGAACATGATATTTTGCCCGATCTCCATGACCGAGTTCATATCGTGGGTAATGATGATGGTCGTGATCTGATATTCTTCGGTGATCTCTTTGATCAATTCGTCGATTTTGACCGATGTCAGCGGATCGAGGCCGGAGTTAGGTTCGTCGCAGAAAAGGTAAGCGGGGTTCATCACAATGGCGCGGGCAATCCCGACGCGCTTTTTCATCCCGCCGCTGATCTCCGACGGCATCCGTTTCGCAGCCGCTTCGAGCCCTACCCTTTGCAGACAGAATGCAACACGCTCCTGCTTTTCCTCAGCCGATTGGTTGGTGAGCATATCCAGCGGGAAACGTACATTTTGCTCCACCGTTTTGGAATCAAACAATGCCCCACCCTGGAACAGCACGCCCATTTCGCGGCGGATCGACTGCTGCGTTTCCTTGTCGCAATTGTAAAAATCGCGGCCATTGTAAAGCACATTCCCCTGATCGGGTTTCACGAGGCCGATCATGCATTTCAGCAATACACTTTTGCCGGTACCACTCCCCCCGATGATCAGGTTCGTTTCGCCTTTTTGAAAATGGGCTGAAATATCCTTCAAAACTTCCTTGCCGTTGAATGCCTTGGCTATATTGTTGATTTCAATCATTTTGTGGTCCAGTTGAAAACAAACCCAATGGTTTTTTGAACGTTACAAAAGCAGCTGGGCCAGCAGGTAATCCGCGACCAGAATCGAAATACAGCTGTTGGTAACGGCTTGTGTGCTCGCCTTACCTACTTCCAACGCGCCGCCCGAGGTAAAAAATCCCTTGAAAGAGGAAATCGAGGCGATCAGGAAGCCGAAAACGAATGGTTTTACACACATGAAGAATATGTTGTAAGGCACAAACGAGTCGCGGATGCCGTACAAATAATCACGTTCGGTAATAACCCCGGTCAATGTACCTGCCAGATACCCGCCCAGAATGCCCAGGAATGCGGAAAAGATCACCAGCATCGGGAATGTCAGCATGGCGGCTATCACTTTGGGAAGTACAAGGTAAGACGATGAATTGATCCCCATTACTTCCAAAGCGTCGATTTGCTCGGTAATGCGCATGGTACCCAGTTCGCTGGCAATATTGGAACCTACTTTTCCGGCTAGAACGATACAGGTAATGGTTGGGGCGAGTTCGAGGATTTCCATGTCACGGACGATGAGCGCCACAGTGGAGATGGGGATTATGGGGCTGACAAGGTTATAGGCCGTCTGAATACAAGACACCGCGCCAATGAACGTGGAGACGATCGCGACGATGAATATCGAACTCACGCCGATCCCTACGCACTCCTCCATCAGCCTCCGCCAGTAAACCGATAATTTTTCGCCCTTCCCGAACAGCGTCCCTAAAAAAATGAAGTATTTACCGATTACAGACATGATATCTTAATTGTATTCAATATTTTCGGGAAAATTAGGCAAAAAAAGAAGTAATCAGAAAAATGAATCCATTAGCGGTTGTAACCGGTGGAACAAAAGGGATCGGAAGGGCAGCGATAGAAAAATTTTTGGCACAAGGCTTTGATGTAATTACCTGCGCAAGAAACGAGAGCGACCTGCTCGCACTGCAACAAACATTCAGCGAAAGCTTTCCCCAATCAAAACTGACTTATTTACCGGCCGACCTCTCGGTAAGGGCCGAAGTCGACGCGTTCATTCAATTTATCCACAATCACAACCAGCTTCCGGAGGTACTTATCAACAATACCGGCGTATTTATCCCCGGACAGGTGCACAACGAAACGGAGGGCACGCTGGAAAAGACGATGGAGACCAACCTTTACAGCGCTTACCATCTCACACGCGGCGTTCTCCCGGGTATGATGGAGCGAAAAAAGGGCCATATTTTCACCATTTGCTCCACAGCCAGCATTATCGCTTATCCAAACGGCGGCTCCTACTGCATTTCGAAGTTTGCATTGTACGGCATGACCAAAGTACTGCGGGAGGAAATGAAGCCCTACGACGTGCGGGTAACGGCTATCCTGCCCGGCGCGACGTATACCGACAGCTGGAAGGGCACCGACCTGCCTGAGGAACGTTTCATCGATTCGAAGGACGTCGCAGAGTCTATCTGGTCCGTCTACGCATTGTCTTCCAGGGCAGTTGTCGAAGAAATTTTGATCCGCCCGCAGCTGGGAGATTTGGATTAATGAGTGAACAGTAAAGCAATTTTACTAAATTGCCGCATTTTTAAAATTATTTATTAAACCCATATTTTCATTTCATGGAACAATACCTCGGTATAGACGTGGGCGGTACTAACGTAAAAATGGGGATCGTTGACGCTACGGATGGAAGAATCTCCAATTTTTACAGTCACGATACCGCCAGCTGGCGCAGCTCCGGGCATTTTATAGACAGATTAGGTGATGCAATTGCGCTCCAACTCGTTGAATATCCCGAAGTCAAAAAAGTAGGGATCGGTGTTCCGGGGCTCATTTCCCGCGATAGGACCACGCTGATCGAAATCACTGCAATCCCCGAAATCGACGGGATCACCATTGTTCCGGATTTGAAAGTACGCTTTCCGCAGCATGATTTTTACCTTGAAAACGACGCGAATGCGGCTGCTTTGGGTGAATACTACTTTGGCGAAGACAAACTTCCGGAAGACTATATTTTCGTAACCCTGGGCACCGGCATCGGTGGCGCGGCGATCATCGATAAAAAGGTGTTCAAAGGCGGCGGCGGTAATGCGATGGAACCAGGGCACGTTCCTTCGAAAAACGGGAAGGTCCTCGAACGCAACATCGGTAAAAAAGAGCTGCTGGATATGGCCAACGCCATGCGCGCAGAATATACCGGCACTACGCAACTTCCTTCCGATGGCACGATTTCAACAACCGGTTTGGTAGCTGCTGCTTCGGCAGGTGATGAACTGGCAAAAGCCGTTTTCCACGAAATGGGTTACCTGCTGGGTGAAGGACTGGTTTCGATGATCCGGATACTCGATATCACAACAATTTTGATCGGCGGTGGTATTTCTGCCTCATTTGAGTTTATTTTGCCCGCTATTAACGATCGCTTCAAGTATTGGCTCACGCCTTATTACATTAAAACGATCAGTATCAAACGCGCAACACTCGCTAATGACGCCGGACTGCTTGGAGCGGCTTCATTGTGTTTTGAATAACGAATAACCCCGAAACAGTAAAGATTCACTCTTAAACAGTCTCACTCTTATTTTTCCCTGATGAAATTATCGGTTATCGTACCTGCCTACAACGAAGAAAAAACTATCCGAAATGTACTGGATAAGCTCAAATCCGTTGAACTGATAGGTGGTTTTCAAAAGGAAATTGTAATCGTGAACGACTGTTCTGCCGACAATACGGAGGCGGTTGCTAAAAGATTTATAGAAGAGAATCCCGAGCTGGAAGTGGCTTACTTCCGGCATGAATACAACCAGGGGAAAGGCGCAGCATTGCATACGGGCATCCGCCGCGCAACAGGCGACTACATTATCGTTCAGGACGCTGATCTTGAATACGATCCCCAGGAATTCAATATATTGCTAAAACCGGTTATCGAAGGATATGCGGATGTGGTGTACGGCTCCCGCTTCATGGGCGGAAGACCGCACCGCATCCTTTTTTTCTGGCATACGATCGGGAACAAGTTCCTGACTTTCCTGAGCAACATGTTTACCAACCTCAACCTGACGGATATGGAAACATGCTACAAACTCTTCCGCTCCGATATTCTCAAAGGCCTCAAACTGGTCGAAAACCGCTTCGGTTTCGAGCCGGAAGTAACCGCAAAAATCTCCAAAGTGCCCAAGATCCGCATTTACGAAGTGGGCGTATCCTATTATGGCCGCACGTATGAAGAAGGCAAAAAGATCAACTGGAAAGACGGCTTCCGCGCATTGTACTGCATTGTGCGCTACGGGCTGGGAAGCTAATACACGAAGTTCCGACCAGCTGAACAGGTTTGCTCCTTAAATATCCAGCAGCACGACGTGGATACCGCTGCCACATACCGTACTGGTGTAGCTTTTGGCCGGGTTGGTCGGATGTTTAATCTCGATGGTGTGCCTGAGGTTGTCCGCGTACATATTAAAGTAATACAAAACCATCTTGTTCCCTGAGATGCGGCACCTCGCAATACCTCTTTTGGCGAAGTAAGCGCTCACAATGTCGCAGCCGGAAACTTTCCGGTCGACCCACGCATTGCCGTCGAGGCGATACGTACAATAATACGTCGTCCCGCCTGCGACCGTTCCGCCCGTTTGCATCCATAGCAAATTCCCGAAATAGCTGTAATCGCTGCTGACGGCCAGCGGTGAGTAAAAATCCTGCGGCGGCAAACCCACACCCAACAGGTAATAGTATGGAAATGTCGCCGGGCCGCCCGCATTAGGCCGCCAGTGGTCCATGCTCTGATGCACCGGTTGAAAGTAGCCAATGGGCTTCTTACTCGCCGGTTGTTTCAGGAATGTACCCCAATCGACGAAAATATTACCGTACTCGTGCGCGAGAAAGCCCATCACGATCTGGAATGCGGGATCATGCACCGGCTTGTCGGCGCGGAAAAACGTGCCTTCCGGAAATGTAACCTTGTCGGTGAACGACTCCGGAGCCCATTCGTGCTGGTTGAAGAAGAACATGCCTGTGTATTTCCCCAGCTTTTGCCAAAGCTCCATGCAGAAAAGCGAGTTCATCGCCAGCCCCGGATTGAGATCGAACGCCCCGAAATAGATACCCTCCATGACGGTATTGGTTCGTGATAATGTCCCGCCCGGATGAAACCACGTTTTCAATTGCCATTGCGAAGGGTCTTGCGTGAACATGACCTCCCAGTCGGCCTGGGTTTTGGAAGTATTTCCAAGGTAATAGGGGCTTGTCGCAAAGTAATTATGGCAAAGGTAAAACGGCTTCTGGTCCTGCGCCTTCTTGGCTTCGTACAGTCCGGCGAGCTCATCGTAAAACGAATGCCACATCGGCTTGTCGGCCGGCATGAACGGGAAGTTCTCCATCGTCTCCCCGATCCACAGGTTGGATGCACTGCCGCTATTCCAGACGTCGTGCGCCTTCGCGCGGGCCTCCGCATCCGTGAACGGGCCGTTGGGCCAGCATTTTTTGTTGTAGCCGTCCACCCATTCTTCTGCTCCGGCGCAGGCGAGCCCGAAAATGCCTTGCGTGGTAGGTACGCCATTGTATTCCTTGTCGGGATAGTAACTCCTGAACGTTGCCAGGGAGCCTTCATTGCCGAGCTCCATCCGGTTGTAGTGGGTGCCGCCCTTCGCGAACGTCTGCGCCCACGTGTACGACTGCTTGGTAGGCGGCTTCACGAGCACGTGGCCCGCAGGCATAGTCGCATTGGGGCTTACTTCCATGAAACCGGGCGTCTGCGATGTCGGGTCGTAGCCGGCGGGGATCGTGTTTTTGAAAGTGACCGGTATCGTTTGGGCGTGAAGGGTCAGGGTGCCCAGGAGCACCCATATCAGGATCAGTTTTTTCATAGTCAGTTAAAAATAAAAGTGGTGAGACCTCCCCGCGCACCCGGCGCGAGCTGTGCGACAGCATCGTTTTGATAATAGTAGTTGCAGCCTTCCGGCGGGCATGGCCAGCGATTGAGCGTGTCCAGGCCGATCTTGGTAGCCATTTTCACAACCCTGCCCGGGCTACTGGACTGCCAGGGTTCATTGGTAAGATTTGAACCGGTTCTGAGCCATTTACTGCCGATAAAATAGGACCATTCATAGCCGGCAGGCAAACTCACAGTTCCCACATCGCTTAGCAACCAGCCTCCCGGATTACCCGGATCGGGGACGATCGACAATGTGAGAATTTCGGGAAAACCACTGGAAGATATTTTAGGAACCAATGCGGAAGCCACACAATTGGCCGCCTGCGCTACGACGAATGCTTTGGACGGTCCGCTCGTGCAGGTACCATTGCTGCTGGTAGCCGTATAAGTACCCGCATTAGCTGTCGTGATGGAAGTGCCGCTCCCCGCCGCTGCCCCATTCAGTTGCCAACTCACATTACCAGAGTAACCCGAGGCCGTCAATGTAACCTGTTGGCTGGTTGCCGGACATACATTCGTTCCGGCCGTTTGCACAATGGAAGGCGTTATGCAAGTGGTCGCACAACCCGTGAGGGATAGGCCCACGAAGTTACTCGGCCCCGCATGCGCACCAACACCCACATACTGCCCGTGCCACGAGGCGTTGACCTGCCCGTCAATGGCATATTGCCAGCCCATTGCCGCCACATTCGGATCCGAACCGAAAGATGTTCCGGAAAGCTTGGTAACGCCATTGTAAAACTCAATCTCACGCAATTCGCCGTACCCGGCCGGGCTAGCGGCATAACGAACGTGTTGGTAGGGCGTCGCATTGGGAAAGGTAAATTCCTGCCAGCTGCCCGTCGCGTTCACGCCGATCGTGTACAGGTCCGTCCAGTTCGCGCCGTCGTTCGAGCCCTGGATTTTCGCTCCGTTGAGCCGGTTGAAGTCGGAAGTGCGCCAATGCAGCCTTACTTTGTTTACCACGGTACAGGCTTGCCCGTCGCCCGTGACACAGATTTTGTCCTGCCGGCAACTTCCGCCGCCGGTACCGGCGATCTTAATTGTAGAGGCTCCCGCATTGAGGTTGACGGCAAATGTGTAATCGGTATAGGCAATATTCCACGAGCCTGAATTGGGCAGGGTAATGCTCTGTACATTGCCGCCATTGACCGTCACGGCCACCACCGGCGCTATCGAAGAATAATAGCGTAACGTAACCTGGTACAGCCCCGGCGAAGG
>CBIHPQ010000093.1:0-17884 GCA_966211825.1 uncultured Dyadobacter sp.
CTTAATTTTTTTGCTTCAACCGCTGGATCAGCATGTCGTTGAATGTCCGTTCTGCCTTGTATAACTCGATCACCTGACTTGCGGTAATCACTTTCAGGAACTTGTTCTGGTATTCTTTTTCGAGATCCAGCTCCTTTTGTCTGAGCTCCTGCACTTCTTTCAGGTTGCCGAGCACCGCTTCATCGTTCTGGCCTTCTGCTTTCTTGTCGTTGATGATCTTGCGCTGCGCCCGGTGGATTTCACGCCTTCTCTGGGAATACTCATTGTACATCGGCCAGAAGCCGGTAGACTGCTCGGGCGTCAGGTTAAGGCGGTTAGTAATGATCGCGACCTTGGCGTCCTGGATCTTTTTTATTTCTTCTTCGGACCGACGTTGAGCGTTGGCCGAGGTAGACACGGCACCGATGAATAGGAGCAAAAGAGCAAAAGTGTTCCGATACCGTTTGAATTCAAATTGTAAGTTCATTTCGATTGTTCGTTAGGGTCAAATCTTCTCCGGTGCGACCATAAATTCCTCCACTTGCTGGCGAAGCATATCGTCTTCCAGGCCATCCAGGTAATTCAGCACCGTCGAATCGGATTCGAATGCTTTCTGAACCACCTTATGTTCGCTTAGATCGTAATAACTCATGTCCTGTTCTTCCAGGTAACTGATGATAGAGGCGTTGCTGATGCCGCTCAAAGGCTCCTGCCCAAGCGATCCCTGACGCTCCGGTACCGTCACCCACACCAGCACGAGAATCAATGCCGATGCCGCCGCGAGGCCAACAGAACGTTGCCACGACCAGCTTACAAGGGGTTTACGCACGGGCTCTGCGGGGATCCGGGCCTGGATCATTTGCGGCAGCTTGTCAAAATAACCTTCCGGCACGGAAAAGGGCGTCTCCCTTTTCAGATCATCCAGCCGTATACGTTTTTTGTCCATGATTATTTATATTTCCTGTCTTGTGAAGGTTTGACCAAAGTAAGCGCAAATAGTTTAATCCGTATCGTTCAAAAAATCCTCAATTTTTTTTGAAGCCCAATGATATGAGGCTTTTAACGCTCCTACCGACGTTCCGGTGATCTCTGAAATCTCATCGTAAGGTAAATCTTCAAAATATTTCAAGTTAAATACCAATCTTTGCTTTTCCGGTAATTTTAATATTGCCTTCTGCAATTTGAGCTGAATGGCGTCACCGCTGACGTCCGGGTCGGCTTCCAGCTTTTCGCTCAGCTCATTCTCCACGTCGTAGATCGGTATGAAGTATTTCCGCCGTTTTTTGTTGAGGAAATTAATGGCCTCATTACTCGCAATGCGGTAAAGCCAGGTATACAGCTTGGCATCACCGCGGAAATTTTCCAGCGCCGTCCATGCTTTGATAAATACATCCTGGGTAATGTCGTTGGCATCGTCATGGTCCACCACCATCTTCCTTACCAGCCAATATACTTTTTGCTGGTACTTCCGCACCAGCTGATTGAAAGCGTTCCTCCGCGTTTCGGGATTTTCAAAAAGGGATAATAATTCTTCGTCGGACATTTAATCAGTATTAACCTGATCGTTTTTTACAGGAAATCCGCGTGACCAATAATTGTACCGCAGCCCGAAGTCAACGCCGGTCAATAATAGTTTATTTTTTGATTCAGGACAAATAAAAAGAGCCCTGAGAAGCAAAAACAACTGTTTTGCATTCTCAGAGCTCAATCTGATTAATCCATCTCCTTAAGTCGACGGCAGGAGGCTGATGCTATTGTTTTCTCGCGATTGCGCGTTTTGCTGCTTCTACGATATGCTTTGCATCCAGACCATATTTTTCAAGGAGCTGTGCAGGCGTGCCGCTTTCTCCGAAGCTGTCGTTCACTGCTACATATTCTTGCGGAACAAGCTTGTTTTTAACGATAACCTGCGCAACGCTGTCACCCAAACCACCGATACGGTTGTGCTCTTCGGCAGTTACCACGCAGCCGGTTTTTTCAATCGATTTCAGGATCGCTTCTTCGTCCAGAGGCTTAATCGTGTGGATATTGATGATCTCGGCATTGATGCCCTCTGCTTCGAGGATCTCGCCAGCCTGGATCGCTTCCCATACCATGTGGCCGGTAGCGAAGATACTTACGTCAGTTCCTTCGTTGACCATCCATGCTTTTCCAATCTCGAATTTCTGATCTGGATCAGTGAAAATAGGGATTACCGGACGACCGAAACGCAAATAAACAGGTCCTTCGTAATCAGCGATAGCGATCGTTGCCGCTTTCGTCTGGTTGTAATCGCAAGGGTTGATAACGGTCATGCCCGGAAGCATTTTCATCATACCGATATCTTCCAGGATCTGGTGGGTAGCACCATCTTCTCCCAAAGTAAGACCTGCGTGTGAAGCACAGATTTTTACGTTTTTATTGGAATATGCTACGCTTTGACGAATCTGGTCGTAAACACGGCCAGTTGCGAAGTTCGCAAAAGTAGTAGCGAAAGGAATTTTACCTCCGATGGTCAAACCTGCCGAAAGGCCGATCATATTGGCCTCGGAAATACCACATTGGATAAAACGCTCAGGGTTTTCTTTGATGAACGCTTCCAGTTTCAAAGAACCAACGAGGTCGGCGCAAAGCGCCACGACGTTGGGATTTTGCTGTCCCAGCACCTGCATTCCGGCACCGAAACCCGAACGCGTGTCTTTCTTCTCAGTGAAGGTGTATTTTTTCATTTTGAATATTTTCTGTTTATGAAACCGCGGACATGGCTGCCGCTGGTCCGGATATTAATAATCTCCCAAAGTTTCTTCGAGCTGGCCCAATGCTGCCGCCAACTGTTCGTCGTTTGGCGCTACACCATGCCATTTGTGGCTGCCCATCATGAAGTCGACGCCATAGCCCATGCCGGTGTGCAGCAACACCATGATCGGTCTGCCATGCCCCAAACGGCCTTTGGCTTCGTACAGGCCTTTCAGCACTGCTGCCATGTCGTTTCCTTCTTCAATCGAGATTACTTCCCATCCGAATGCTTCATATTTGGCACCCAGGTCGCGGTTGTTCATTACCTTGACAGTCGGGCCGTCGATTTGCTGGCCGTTGAGGTCAATGAATGCGATCAGGTTGTCGACCTGGTGGTGCGGTGCAAAAGTAGCAGCTTCCCAAACCTGGCCTTCCTGCTGCTCGCCGTCGCCCATCAGTACGTATACTATTCCTTTGTCGTTGTTCAGTTTCTTAGCTGTTGCAGCTCCCAATGCTACCGACATGCCCTGGCCCAGTGAGCCCGACGCGATACGGATACCTTCGAGGTGCTCATGCGTGGTAGGGTGCCCTTGCAGACGTGAATCCAGCTTGCGGAAAGTAGCCAGTTCCGATACAGGGAAATATCCCTTGCGTGCCAATACGCTGTACCAAACCGGGGAAATGTGGCCGTTCGAAAGGAAGAAAAGGTCTTCGTCCTTGCCATTCATATCGAACACGACTTTGCCGTCCTGCTCTTTAAGCTTCATGCGCTCAAAGTACAATGCTACCAACAATTCGGTGCAGCCCAGCGACCCGCCAGGGTGTCCCGACTGACAACCGTGTACCATTCGTACGATGTCCCTGCGAACCTGGGATGCTACTTTTTCTAATTGTTCAATTTCCATTTTTGTTTATTTTCTATTGGACTGTCCTTAATCCGGTTACCGAAGCTCGGGACGATTTAGGCGGCGTAAATGTCCTGCTATTCGGAATGTTAAAATGACTGATTATTATTCAGTTTTTCCAAGAATTTGATCAGTGTGTTTCGATGATTCCACTTTGGAAATGATCTCTTCAATGATCCCTTTTTTGTTGATGACGAAAGTTGTGCGGAGTACACCCATATAGTTCCGTCCAAACAATGTTTTTTCTCCCCAAACGCCGTAGGCTTCTACCATTTTATGCTCGGTGTCGGCCAGTAAGGGGAACGGAAGGTTATGCTTTTTGATAAACCGCTGGTGCGATTTTTCGCTGTCGGGGCTTACCCCAAACACTTTGTAGCCTTTGTTCAGGAGCGATCCGTAATTGTCGCGGATATTGCAGGCCTGATTGGTACACGTGGGTGTGTTATCTTTTGGATAAAAGTACAAAACCACTTTTTCTCCTTTCAAATCCGACAGTTTTACTTCTTTTCCATCCTGATCTTTTACTGAAAATGCGGGTGCGGGGTCACCGACTTGTAGTCCCATAAGCTATCTTTTGCGTTTTTTGGTTTTCTTACGGATAACAACCGGGTCCACCAAATCTGTTCGCAAGATAGTACTATTTCCCGCCCTATCCGTCACTTCCAACACGAGTTCCCCTTCAAACAGCTGACTATCATCCAGTTTTTCCGACCAGATATAGCCTTTTTTAAAATCATAATTCAACAAAACCCACTCGCCGTTCACCAACGCCTTGAAATTCGCAACCCCCGACATACCGTCGCCTACATACCCGCGTATGCGGTGCTTGCTATGCTCGATCAGGCGCACACGCGGCGGGACCGTATCCTGCTGGATCACGAAAGTACCCAGTTCGCGGGTATCGAAACGGATCATTTCACCGTCCCATTTGCCTCCCAAGAAGCGGTAATCGCCATTCAGATAACGGTACACATAGGTACGCGCTTTGTCCTCGGGCACATTCTCGGGCGTGAATGTCACATGAATATAGTCATTCAGCGCCGTGCCGCGGTTGTTGATTGTCAATGCGTTGAAATTCCGCTGCCCCATCAGGAACAGCGTATCGAACAAGCTGGTATTGTCGAAATCAACCGACCACTTCGCCTCTTTGAATGACGACGCAATGCCGGGCAGTACCTGACTCCGCAAAAAAGTCTTGACCATTGTCGTACCCACTTTCACCGAATCCGGCATTTGTTTTCTCATATCAGTCAGAAAAACCGCCGACTCTCCTGCGTACAAAGTCGGGGCTCTCTTCTCTTCTTTTCCCTGAATGTAAAAGGTTGCAAACGGCTCCTGGCTGCGATAATATTTGGCTTTTACGACCAATGTATTTTCCCGCACTTCCGTTTGTACGTATTCCGGGTTTACTTCGGTGTTGAATGCAGGCAGCGGCAGGTTTTGCTGCTCGCCTTTGATGGTGAATATCAGCTCAGAGAAGTTCTCATATGAATCCGAAATGCGCACTTTAACCTCATGGCTAAGCGTATCCGTGATGTTCAGTTTGCCGTTGATCGCATTGGTTTTGTATAAATTGAATTGATTCCCGTCAGGAACATAGCATTTGAGAAAACGCTGGCCCGTCGCCTGTTCGGTTTCATAGTCGATGAGGTTGTTGTAATCGCGGGTCGAGGCATTTGGAAATACTTCAATATTGTAGGAAAACACTTCCTGCCCATCCATCCTGATCTCGATGCATTGCAGGCCGTAACGGAAGCCTGTGCCTGTCATCTGGTCAAATGCAATGAGGTCCAGCCCGACAATGCCCGTTGCCGAAACCGTATCACGCAGGCGCCAGGTATCGTCTGCGAGCTTAACCGGAGCGTAAACCTTTCGGTCGAACTGCCCATTCACACGGCCATTAATGTCGAGCGGCCGCATGGCAATGTTTACAAACTTCGGCGGCGTGACGTCTTTGATTTCATTAAACCCGAAATACAGCGGGTTCAGATAATTATCCTTCGAATCGCGCACCTCGAAATGCAAATGCGGCCCGGCCGAACCGCCGGTATTCCCCGACAGCGCTATTACTTCCCCTTTTTTGAAGGTAAACTGCCCTGTCTCCGGAAAAAGGTCTATTTCAAATGTCTGCTTTTTATATTGCTCCTGCCGCACCCAGCTCGCCAGGGGATCACTGAATTTCAGCAAATGGCCGTACACCGTCGTTTGCCCGTTCGGGTGGCGCAAATAGATCACGTTGCCATAGCCCGTACGCTGCACGGCCACTTTGTATACATAACCTTCGGCGGCGGCATATACCGGCAAACCCTCGCGCTGCTGCGTGCGGATATCAAGGCCTGCATGGAAGTGGTTGCTGCGCAGATCACCCAGGCCGCCCGCCAGTGAGTTGGGCAAGCCCGGACGGATCGGAAACTGATAGTAACCTTTCGGATAGGATTGTTTTTGGGCCAAAGAAACCTCCGCAATACCAATTAACCCCAATACAAACAGTCCAGAACGGACAAATGCCCGAAAATAATGACGCATGAAAAAGTGAATGAATAGTCGGTACGCCGACCGGTGATATGAAGAGTACGGTTTACTTAACGAACAGTTCGAGCATCTTCTTGCCTTCGATCGAGGCCGTCAGCTTGTCGCCGACCTTTACGGGGCCAACGCCCTTGGGTGTGCCAGTGAAGATAAGATCGCCCGTTTTGAGCAAGAAATATTTGGAAACAAAGGAGATCAGGTAGTCGATGCGGTAGATCATCAGCGACGAGTTGCCGCTCTGCCGCGTCTCGCCATTTACGTCCAGACTGAAATTAATGTCCTGAACGTCCGCAAAATCCGCTATCGGAACAAAATCCGAAACCGGGGCCGAGCCATTGAATGCCTTCGCTAGCTCCCAGGGAAGTCCTTTTGCCTTTAATTCAGATTGCAGGTCGCGAGCGGTGAAATCGATACCGATACCGACTTCACTATAATATTTGTGCGCGAACTTTTCTTCGATATTCTTCCCCGTGCGGTTGATCTTCACTACCAGTTCCACTTCGTAGTGAACGTCTTTTGAAAATTCGGGATAATAAAAATCCTCACCGGGGCGGGGCTGTGCGGTTTCAGGTTTCAGAAATATAACCGGGGAATCGGGTGTCTGGTTGTTCAGTTCGGCAATATGCTCTGCGTAATTCCGGCCTACACAAATAATTTTCATCAGGGGTCAATGCTAATTTAAAAGGAATGAACGTCAGGGACAAAGCTACTTACAAAGCCGGGGCCTCACAATATTTGTCACAATTTTTCAGTCCGAACGCAGTTAAAATAGTATGATCGCCACTGCCGGCACCAGCACAGCCATCGGGGGCAACACGCATACATTACACATTATTATTTATTTTTGAATCCAGTAATCAGGCCATATTCCGCTTACGCATGAAGAAGTACCTTTCCCAATCCCTTTCCTGCACCATTATCGCCTTCCTGATCACCAGCCTGCTATTCTCCTGCGACACGCTCCGCAAAACGCCTGAGCGAAATACCTCCTCGCGTAACACCTCACGCAGCGCCCCCTCGCGCGGCCGCACTTCGCCTGCCCGCAGGCCGGTTGCGAAAGCCCCCGCACGCCGACCGCCTGACCGCAAGCCTGCGCCTGCAAGAAGCGCCACTTCTACCTACGCACGCCCCGGCGCTGCCAACAAAGCGAACATACCCGAGGTTGTTCAAATTGCGAGAACCTATACCGGCACGCCCTACCGCTCCGGCGGCAATGATAAACAAGGTATCGATTGCTCCGGCCTGATCTGCCAGGTCTATTCCGAAATGGGCGTTAAAGTACCCCGCATTTCCTGGCAGCAATCCGAATTTGGGCAGGAAGTGGGCAAAGTAGAGGACATTAAGGCGGGCGACTGGCTGTTTTTCGTACCCGAGGCCGGCAAAGAAGGATACGTATCGCACGCAGGCATCGTTACCGACGTCCGGGGACAGGGCGAGATCATTTTTATCCACGCCTCCACGTCGCGCGGCGTACGCGAGGACAATCTGTTTTCGAACTATTTCAAGGGACGTTTTGTGAAAGCCATGCGGCCGTTCTGAGGGAAACCGACCGTTCACGAACTCAGACCCATTAAAATAGCAAACAAGCATAGGGGTAGCCCGGAATCTGATTGTCCTTTTCGAAATTTGCAGTCATAACTCAATTTCCTCTTCCCAGTATGCAAGAAATCGTTGCCCCTCCGCCGATCTACGGCGACCGGACATTAACCATGCAGGCTAGTCCGGGCATTCCCGTTTACATTTTCGCCACCGTTTTCGCATCATTCTGCGTCATTACCGGTCTTATCTGGGACATTTGCTGGCACATGAGCATCGGCCGCGACGGATTGCTGTCACCGCCGCATTTGGTTATCTACCTGGGCGCCGTTGTTGCCGGGCTGTTTTCGGGTTACGAGATTTTGAGAAAGACATTTTGGGGAAACAATATGGAAAAAGCGGCCAGCGTCAAAATCTGGGGCTTTTTTTACAGCTCGCTCGGTTCGCTGTTCTGTGTCTGGGGCGCACTATCGATGCTCACCTCTGCGCCATTCGACGATTGGTGGCATAATACCTACGGCCTCGACGTTACGATCTTATCTCCCCCACATACCGTATTGATCCTCGGCATTATCGGCATTCAGTTCGGAGCCATGATCAGCGTTATTGCGGTAAAGAACCAGATGAAACTTTTCGGCGGTTTGGAAAGGGAGAAGGCCAAAGTATTGGACAAAACGCTTTTCTGGCTGTTTGCATTATCAGCGGGATTTCTCCTAACAATCTGGTTTACATTAATTTCCGAAGAACTCGGCAGAATGCGCGTGCACCGGTCGAGCTACTATATTTTTGCCGGGGCGGCATTTCCGTTGCTGCTGTTGGCTGTCGGCAAGGCTGTTTCAGACAAATGGGCCGTTACGGCGGTGGCAGGCGTTTATACCGCATTAATGCTCGGCACGCTGTGGATCATTCCCCTTTTTCCCGCTGAACCCAAGCTCGGACCGATCTTGAACCACATTACCCATTACCAGGGCTTTCATTTTCCGCTGTTGCTGATCGCCCCGGCCATCGTGATCGATATCCTCCGCGATCGTTTCAAGCATTGGAATGACTGGAAACTTACATTATTGCTCGGTACAGCATTCCTGGTCATCTTTTTTGTAATCCAATGGTTTTTCGGAGGGTTTCTCATGGAGTCGCCCTATGCGCGCAACTGGTTTTTCGGCAGCCATTACTGGTACTTCGGGAATGATCCCAACTGGGAATACCGCTACAAGTTCGGCCCGTGGATGCTTGAAGAAACCCCTGAACTGCTCAAAGGACTCGGCGTTGCGCTTTTATTGACATTAATTTCAACCCGCATCGGACTGGCGTGGGGTAACTGGATGCACAGGATTCAAAGATGAAAAAATATTTATACCTCCTCCTGTTTTTGCTGCAAAGCATTGCCTCCTATGCACATGTGGGCAGCGCGGGCGTACAAATGCAGGCACAGGCCGGCGCCTATAAGGTACTGGTGAGCATTACACCGCCGGATGTAATTCCGGGTACGGCCCAGGTTTCTGTTTATATTGAAAACGGTGAAGCACACAAGGTTTCGGTCCGGCCGATTTACTTCTATTCGGGTGACAAAGGAGCGCCTACTTCGGACCCGTTGGCTCCTGTTGCGGGCCAAAAAGGTCAGTTTCAGGGCGCCGTCTGGCTGATGGAGCCCGGCTCATCGAGCGCACAGATTACGATTGAAGGAAAACAGGGAAAAGAAAACCTGATCATACCGGTCGTAGCCGTGTCCACGGCAGAGCGCGAGATGCCGAAGGGGCTTGGCATTGGTCTAAGCGTTCTCGGGGTGCTGCTTTTTTTGCTGATGATCACGACCATCGGCGCCAGCGTGAGCGATGGCCTGCTGAAACCCGGTCAAACCCTCAAAAGAGCCCAGAAACGGAAGCGCTGGATCAATATGGGCATTGCCACGGCGGTATGCTCGCTGATCCTTTACGGCGGAAGCAGCTGGTGGGATAGCTGGGCCGCGGAATATAAACAATGGCTCTATAAGCCGCTAAAAGGAAAAACCGCGGTCATCGACGCCGATTCCCAGCGGATTTTTCAGTTAAAAATAGACACTACAAAATGGGACCGCCGGTTGAAAGGAAGCATGCTGAGCACGCTCATCCCCGACCATGGAAAGATCATGCATACATTCCTGGTACGCACGCCGGGCCTCGACGCATTCGCACACGTCCACCCCGACCGCAAGGACAGCCTGACCTTCGAAGCCGCGCTTCCTGATCTGCCGGCCGGCAAATACCTGGTCTACTCCGACATTGTTCAATACTCGGGATTTGCGGAAACGATCGTGGATACGCTGATAATCAATGCACCCAAAGCCCCTGTGAATGCATCCAGGGCATTATCCGAGGACGACACCTACATCATGACCGACCCGCTCGACACCCCGGGCAAAGTACCGATGGGCGAGAATGTGGTCATTTGCGGAAAGCCAGGGACCAAAACTGTCTTCAAGGATGGATCTTATGCCATTTGGGAAGGCAAGCCCGACAAGGCACTCGAAGCCGGAAAGCCTTATCAGCTCAATTTTGAAATATTTAATCCTGATAACAGCCCCTGCTTCCCGGAGCCATATCTGGGAATGCTGGGCCACGCGGTAATTATGCGCTCGGATGGCTCGGTTTACATTCACTTACACCCGAGCGGTTCCTACTCGATGGCTGCGGAGCAATCGTTTGAAAGCCGCATTGCGGATACTGCCCACGTGGCCAGGCGGCCCAATCCAGCCATTTTCCGCGACAGCGTAGATCGGCACCTTGCCCGGCTCAAAGCCATGCCGTCCGTAGACCGTGAGATATTCCTGATGCAAGAAATGGGTATGTACAACGTTACCGAAGGCGGTATGACCGGCATGGAGCACGGAACACGGATTACGTTCCCCTATTCTTTCCCGAAAGGCGGCCAGTACCGGATATTCCTTCAAATCAAGAGAAATGAAAAGGTACTGACCGGCGCCTTCGACGTGAAAGTTAACGATCCCGTCGCATTATAGCGTTTCGGATCGGGTTGGTTCAGAAAAGCGCAGCGATCTTGTCGAAAGACAGGTCGCTGTAATCATTTATATAAAGGTTACACGGCGGCAACTCCTCCCGTGTGTGCGAGCTCAGCACGCCTACTACGCGCATACCTGCGTTGAGCGCGGCCGATACGCCCGAGAATGAATCTTCAAATACAACACATTGACCGGGAGCCACTGCCAGGTTCTGCGCCGAGGTAAGGTATACTTCGGGGTCGGGCTTATGTTTGGTCACATCTTCACTTGCGAGGATGGAGCCCAGCATGTCCTGAATGGGTACTTTGCTCAGGATCAGGTCGAGATTGGCACGGGGGGCCGAGGTTGCTACGCCGAGTACTGCGCCATTTGCTTTCAAATCGTGCATAAATCCGACGATTCCTTTAATTGGCTCCACAAAAGGCGCATACAGCTCGCGGAAAAGTCCTTCCTTTTCCTCTTCCATTTGTAACAATTCATCGCCTTCCACGACACGCTGCAAAAAATGGCTTAAAATGTAGCTATTACTTTTGCCATACATGTGCTGGGCAAATTCCTCTTCGGTAGGAGAAAGATTTCTTTTTGAAAAAAACTCGCGGAATGCGCGGGAATGGTAAGGGTTGGTATGGACAATGACACCGTCCATATCAAAAATGACTGCTATTTTTTCTTTCATACGGCAAAGTTAACCATCGGAAAAGCTTCCTGAAAATGAAAAGTGTTCCAAAAAGACAAAAGCACCTGATGAATTAGTTTGACAAATTAAATCCAAGTTTTTACCAACAACACGCCTTTTTTTATTGCATTCTATTAAATTTACCAGCGAAGCCTCACACTACTTGTTCAAAACTTCCTTAAATTCAAGGTAATAATACAAGCTCCATACTCTACCCGACCCAACATCCCATCAATTAATTGCAGTATATGAATGAATTAGAACGAGCTGGCAATGGAGTCGATGGTCATGCACTTTCGAAGCCTAAAACACTCACCTCTCTTGAAGTGTATGATCAGTACGGAGCCATGGCGTATGGAATCATATTACAGATTTTGCCTCAGGTGCATCTGGCACAAGAAGTCCTGGTAAGCGTGTTTTCTTCCCCCCAATTGCAATCATGTAACAGTTACCCTTTTACATTCGCCGCGTGCGTGATCAAGCTGGCGCGGGCGAAAGCGGTGGAAGCCAAACGCAAACTGACGGCCCTTGCCCCCGCGGGAGGCGACTATTCACATGGAGATGCTTCTCCGCAAAGCATTTTCGACCTTGCCTTCCGTCAGGGTTTCACGCCCGATGAAGTGGCAGGCAAACTGAACATATCAAAAATGGAAGTGCTCCGTTCTTTTCACGAATTTTTCAAATCATATCGCAACGCATAATCTTTACACACGTTGAACAAACAGGAATTTATCGAAAGCGGTATTCTCGAATCCCATTTGATGGGACTTACCAATGAAGAGGAGCAGGAGCTCGTTGCGGAGATCATGTTGTCGGACCGTGAAATGTCGGGATACGTAAATAATCTTGAAGAAGACATCAAACGCTATTTTGCGGAGGGCTCGGTTCCGCCGCCTGAGGCTGTGAGGGAAATCATATTGCTGCGTAGCATCCGCGAGAAAAAAGGCCGGAGCAGCTACGATTCCGGCGAGGTGGTGAATGGCAACGAGTATCTCAATGTGGAGGTCAACGACACCCACATGAAGGTGCACAAGCTCTGGCGCCCCGCATTTATTGCCGTATTTATTCTTTCCAAAATCTTCCTTATTGCGGGTTTGTATTTCTATTTCAAATCCGTGGCGCAGCAGGAAGAAATCGAGAAGATCAAAACTGAAATGCAGCTTAATAACAAGTAAAAATATTGACCTGTACACACGAAAGCCGGCGGACCATACGATCCGACCGGCTTTTTTATGTTCGTTGAAAACGCCTATTTCAGGAATGCGCGGAGCATCCAGGCCATTTTCTCATGTTCTCTCAAAAGGCCCGTAACATAGTCGCTTGACCCCAGGTCCTTGTAAGTATCGGCAAATTCGGTCACCAGGTTTCGCAGGATGCGGATGATCGTTTCGTGGTCGTTCAGCAGGTTTTGCAACTGCGTTTTTTCGTCGGTGGTGTATTCAGGTTCCAGCAGGTCGGTCAGTTTGAGGATATCCGACAAACGTGCTTCCGAGTAGTGACCAATGGCGCGGATACGCTCTGCGATGTCGTCCAGGATCACTTGCAACTGTTCGTACTGCCCTTCAAAAAGCTTGTGCAATTCGAAGAAATTCATACCGCCGATATTCCAGTGGTAATTGCGGGTTTTGGTATAAAGTACAAACTCATTGGCGAGCAACTTGTTCAACTGGTAGGCCACCGCCTGGGTATGCTCGTCCGATATTCCAATGTTTGTTTTCATGCGTCTCTGTATTTGTTATTGTTGATTGTCTTCGTTCATATACGTAACCAAAGCTACCCGATAAAAAGTTGCTCTGCAATGCCAAAAAATGCGATTTCAAGGACATTTTTTACCGTATGAAAATTGCTGCACGATATATCGTTACCAAAGCCCTGATCTTCCGTATAGGTAGGAAAGAATTGTTATATTTGTTAACCTATCTTTTATGAAAGACAGCGAAAGAATCAGTAATCTTGAAGAGATGCTAGCAGAAATTCTCATGCGCCTCGATAACGTCGATGCCGAACTTACACAACTTCGCGAGGGACAATCTCAAACGATTGGCCGCATGGATTCATTGGAGGAAACGATGCGCGATCTGGCCAGGCATATGTTTCAGCTAAATGACCGGCAGACATTGGTGGAGGATGCAATGCGGGACATTTCCGCGACCAACCGAATTATCCTCCAGACCATGGTCACGAAGGACGATCTGAAATCGATGGCAACGCACGATGATCTTATCAAGATGTTCGATTATATGGTCGATCGTTTCACCAAATCAGATAGCCGGTTCGATGACGTGATCAAGCGCCTGGAAAACCTTGAAAGGCAGAAAGACAACGACCGCCCCGACAATTCAAATCTCAATTAAAATATCAGTTTTTAGCTTAATATGTTCCCATTCCGCGTAGGCCAGGGCTACGATGTTCACCAGTTAGTAGAAGACCGGCCTTTCTGGCTCGGCGGTATTTTGATCCCCCACACTCATGGCGCCAAGGGGCATTCCGATGCCGATGTAGTTTGCCACGTTATGTGCGACGCGCTCCTGGGCGCTGCCAATCTCCGCAATATCGGTTACCACTTTTCCGACAAAGACCCGCAGTGGAAAGGGGTCGACAGCAAGATATTGCTGGCCAAAGTGATGGAAATGATCCGTGAGAAAGGATACGAAGTCGGTAATGTGGATGTCACCATTGTATTGCAAAATCCAAAGCTCAATCCGCACATTCCGGCCATGAAGCGCTGCCTGGCGGAAGTTACCGGCGTTTCAGAAGAAGACATATCGATCAAAGCTACAACCTCCGAACATCTGGGATTTGTGGGAAGGGAGGAAGGTATTGCCGCACACTGTGTAGCCTTGATTTACACGCCCGGAGCGTTACCGGGCAATGCATAGCCAACGATCCTGTTAAATAATAGATTTGCATGAAAGAAGTACTACTGTTCCTCTCCGTGACCATCGGGTTCACGTTCTCAGCCTGCGCGCAACAGTCGGCACCACTTGCCGAGCAACCCCTCGGATTTGAAGAATACGATCCGATTTCTACCCTTAAGGTGGCAGAGCACCCGGTAAAAAAAGCGAAGTTCCCCTTTATCGACGTCCACAATCACCAGTACCAGATGCCCTCGCAGGACCTGAAAGCCCTCGTCCAGCAAATGGACGACCTGAATATGGGTATTATGGTGAACCTCAGCGGGCGGGGCTGGTCGCAGGAATGGGCCGAAGGCACCGCTACCCTGAAAGGCTCATTGGAAAACGTGACCAAAAACGAACCGAAGCGCATTGCCGTTTTCACCAACCTGCAATTCAAAGGATTCGGCGACAAAGACTGGTCAGCGAAGGCGGTGAAGCAGTTGGAGGATGATGTGAAAATGGGTGCAAAAGGTTTGAAAATCTACAAAAGCCTGGGTTTTGCCGGTATTAAGGACGACAAAGGCAACCGCGTGCCGGTAAGCGACGCCCGCTTGCAGCCGGTGTGGCAGAAATGCGGCGAGCTGGGCATCCCGGTACTGATCCACACGGCCGACGTTCCCTCCTTCTGGGACCCGATGGACCGTTACAACGAGCGCTGGCTCGAACTGAAAACACACCCGGGCCGTAAGCGCGGCCCCAACGACCCGGTCCCGTTCGACTCGCTGATTGCCGAGCAGCATTATATTTTCAAAATGAACCCGAAAACGACGTTCATCAATGCACATATGGGCTGGTATCCCAACAATCTCAAAAAGCTGGACAGCCTGATGATCGCCTACCCGAATATGTATGTCGAAATAGGCGCAGTAATAGCAGAGCTGGGCCGCCAGCCACGTACTGCAAAGAAGTTTTTTGACAAATACCAGGACCGCGTGCTCTTCGGCAAAGACAGCTGGGTACCAGCGGAATATGCTACCTATTTCCGCGTGCTGGAAACCGAAGACGAATATTTCCCCTACCACAAAAAGTACCACGCATTCTGGCGCATGTACGGCATGGGGCTGTCAGACGAGGTATTGAAGAAGCTTTATTACAAAAACGCGCTCAAAATTATCCCGGGACTAGACAAAAGCCTGTTCCCCAACTGACCCTATTTGAATGCCTTGGCCTCGCGAATCACCGAACGGTATTCCGCTTTGCCAAGGCATTTTTTATAATACTCCTTCGCTTTTGCCTTGTTGCCCGCCCGTGCGGAAATGCGCGCGAGGCCCGCGTATGCGAATGCGTGATATTCTTTTGTGTACTGGTCGTCGTGGGGCGTTTTGAGTGCCGCCAGGTATTCCTTTTGTGCGGCAGCATCATTTTTCCGATCCTTTTCTTCCAGAATGCCCTGGAACGTGCGCCAGGCAGCCGGGTAAAACCCGGTATTTTGTTTCCGTAGCAACACTACGCCTTCGTGCGCCTGGTCATATTTTCCCGAGAGCAACTGGGCTTCCACATGCTTCATCAGGTAAATAGGGTTACGCGGATACAGATCCACCAGTTTTTCCATATAAACCGCCGCCTTTTCCGGCCGGGCTTCGTATTTCAGGTAAATGTGTGAAATGTAATAGCAGGACTCCGCTTTGGTAATCGTCCCTACTTTCGTAGCGGTATCGATCTGTTTCAGCCCCAATGCCTTATCGCCGTTTTTGAAGAAAACCAGGAGCGGTTTTACGATCGGGTGCTCCTCGGGGTACACCTCCACATAATAGTTATACATCCCGGATGTGAAGTAGAACTCCGGGTTTTTATTAATCAACTTAAACCCCTCTACGAAAGCATTATACGCCTTTTTCCCCTCCCCCGCCGCGGCCATCATTTCCCCGCGGTAGTTGTAGATCATGGCCATATATCCCCGCGCTACCATGGTATAAAATACAGCCTCAGGATCGAGGCTATTCTTTCCGTAGCGCTTATTGATTGCTTCGAGGCATTGATCGAGCTTCTGGATATATTCCTTCGATTTGGCGGGATTATCCTTGATAGGCAGATATTTCCAGTAAAGAATAAATGAATCTAAAATGTAGGAAACCGGGTGATTGGGATACTTTTTCTCGACCTGGTCGATAATCTGGACTGCCTCATCGAACTCGTAATTGTAGATTTTATCTAAACTGTTCTGAATGCTTTTTAACGAGGCAGGGTCATTGAGTAATTGTGCATTGGCCAGGAAGGGAAATACGGCAAGAAAAACCCCCAGGCACAGGGAACGAAGTGTAAATTGCATGGCTTTCAACTCAAATTGGTTTGGTGGTATCCCAGCTGAACAGTAGCTTTGTTTATAACCCATATTTGAATGCACGGGTTTCGGCCCCAGGCTTTATTTTGGGCAAATTATACCTATTCAACTTCCTTTTTCAACAATATGATTCGCTATCAGCAGTTTACATTGGGTAATGGCCTTCGGGTATTTGTCCACGAAGACTTTTCGACACCCATGGCTGCCGTTAATATCCTGTACAACGTCGGTTCACGTGACGAAGACGAAGAACGCACCGGTTTCGCGCATTTGTTTGAGCATTTGATGTTCGGAGGTTCCAAGAACATCGCCAGCTACGACATACCGGTGCAAAATGTGGGCGGCGAAAACAATGCATTCACCTCGCCTGATATTACCAACTACTACATTACGTTACCTGCCGATAACGTGGAAACGGCATTCTGGCTCGAATCGGACCGTATGCTGAGCCTTTCGTTCGATCCCAATGTACTCGAAGTACAGCGCAAGGTGGTAATCGAGGAGTTCAAGCAACGGTACCTCAACCAGCCATACGGCGATATGTGGCTGAAATTACGGCCATTAGCCTACAAGAAACATCCCTACCGCTGGGCAACGATCGGTAAAGACATTGGCCACATCGAACGTGCTACGATGGATGATGTACAGGATTTCTTCTTCCGTTTCTACCGGCCCAACAATGCGGTAATGGTAGTCGCGGGTGCTGTGGGCTTTGCAAGAGTGCAGGAGTTGGCCGAAAAATGGTTTGGAGCGATCCCTGCCGGTCCGGCCTACATCCGCAATGTGCCTGCCGAGCCTGTGCAAACCGAAGCAAGGCATCTCGAAACCTCTGCCTCGGTGCCGCTCAATTCGCTGATCAAGGTTTTCCATATGCCGGGCAGGTATGAGCCGGGTTTTTATGCGGCCGATTTACTCAGTGATGTGCTGGGAAGAGGCAAGTCTTCGCGTTTATATCAAAAATTACTGAAAGAACGTGCGCTGTTCAACAGCGTCAGCGCCAGCATTATCTCCTCTCTTGATCCCGGTCTGATGATGGTCAAAGGAAATCTGAACCCGGGTGTAACATTGGAAGAAGCCGATGCTGCGGTGGGTGAGATTTTGCAGGAAATGGTTGAAAATGGCGCTTCGGAAGAAGAAGTAACGAAGGTGAAGAACCAATCGGAAGCCTCTCTGGCGTTTTCGGAGGTCGAGCTCCTCAACCGGGCGATGAACCTCGCATTCGCAGCGAATGCAGGGAATGTCGACTGGGCCAATACCGACGCGGAGATCATCCGGGCATTGACGCCTGCCGACATCCATAACGCCGCGAAGTCTGTTCTGAAACCTGAAAATACCTCGACGATGTATTACAGGGCGGAAGCGAAATAATAT
>CBIHPQ010000094.1:0-17841 GCA_966211825.1 uncultured Dyadobacter sp.
CGCCTCCGCAACCTTCATGCTCGAAGCCAGGTGCGTCCCTGCCTCGATCACCGACGAATACAAATTATCAACAAACTGCGCGGTTTCGGGCGTAGAGCCTGAGGTCACTTTTTTGATTTTAGTGAAAGTATTGACTTTATCACCCGGGTTGATCCGCTCGGGCGAGTAGCCGCAAAAGAAGTCCTCATTGAATTTCAACCCGCTTTCCCGTTCCAGCACGGGCACGCAATCGTCTTCGGTACAGCCGGGATAGACTGTTGATTCGTAGATCACCACGTCGCCCTTTTTCAAAATCTGCCCGATTACCTGGCTGGCTTTCAGCAAATGGGTGAGATTAGGTTTTTTGTAATGATCCACCGGCGTGGGTACGGTCACGATAAACACATTGCAACCCTTCAACGCCACCTCATCCCATGAAAACGCAAGGTTAACTGCCTCGCGCAAGTCCTGCCTCGAAATCTCCTTAGTCGTGTCGTAAGCATCTTTCAGCTCCTGAACGCGCCTTTTACTGATATCAAAGCCAGTTACCGGGTACTTCTTGCTAAAAGCCACAGCGAGCGGCAAACCGACATAACCAAGTCCGATAACGGCAATTCTGACATCTGATCTGGGTAGCATGGAAGGTACATTATTGAATGTTGGGGCATAAAACTAGGCATATTTCAGCCTACCAAAAAATTATCGATGATCGCGTTACCAAAGTGGAAAGCGAGCGTATTTCATTAAAGTGGTCACAACTATCATCGTTAGTCATTATGGAATTACTGGTTGTTCAAAACAAAGTTTATACCCTGCGTGGGAGTAAAGTGATGCTGGATTTCGATCTGGCTGAACTGTATGAAATTGAAACCAAAGCCTTGAAACAGGCCGTAAGACGGAACATTGAGCGTTTTCCTGACGACTTTATGTTCGAGCTGACCAGGGAAGAATACACATTTCTAAGGTCACAAATTGTGACCTTAGAAAAAGGGAAAGGCCGGTACTCCAAGTATCTGCCCTTCGCATTCACCGAGCAAGGCGTCGCCATGCTTTCCAGCGTGCTGAACAGTTACAAGGCAATCCAGGTCAATATTACGATCATGCGCGCCTTTGTGAATATTCGCCAGCATTATCTGGATTCAAAGGAGTTACAAGCGCGGATCGATAAGTTAGAAGACGAAATGCATATTAAATTCCAGGATATCCATCAGGCGCTTAGCTACCTGCTGGAATCTCCCAACCAGGAAAGAAACCCCGTCGGTTTTAAACAGAAAAAACGACCCTGAATTAATGCGCGTAGGGATTCGGCGGGAAAACATGTACCTGAAAACCTTCCTGCTGCATGGCTCTCATGACCTGCTCCGAAGGCAGTTTCTTAAAAATCACCGCGCATAAAACCTGGGATGGCATGAGCGATGTTTTCACGAGAAAATCGTGAAATGCGAGTTTCCGCTTGATTTTCCGGAACGCGGGGGACGAATCGTCGGCCTTCTCCTGGGCGTAGGAAGGATGGTAATAGTTATTGTTGATACCTTTGAAAGCGACTGCTGGCAAACCCATTCCATTCGCGAGCTTGTCCATTTCCCGCTCAGAGAGTTTAAAAACGTAGTTCCCCACCGTTTCAAACGAATACCTGTTTTTCCAGTATTTCTGTAATGCCTTGGTATCGAAGCGGTCGAAAATATTCCTTAATGCTAGCAAAAAAGGCATTTTTGAGATCGGGTCATGCGGCTCCACGAGAATTACGGCCTCGCGCGCAACGCGTACCATCTCGTACACGCCCAGGTACGGGCGCGGGAAGTGGTGATAGGCTTCCTTACAGAAAACATAATCGAAACTATTGTCGGCAAATGTCAGATGCTCCACATTTTCGACAGCGTATTTCTCAATAAACCCTCTTTCTTTCGACAAGGGCAAAAATGTACCGGCAATGTCGGTGGCAGTTGAATCCAACCCTTTTTTGAAAAAATAATTCGCATCGAACCCGTAACCGTCCCCTACCGTGAGCCACGATTTCTTTTCCTGCACGAATGGATTCGTCAGTTCCAGCTGGCGCTTATGTATCCAGTTGTTAATGGTCTGATGCGCATTGTCATACTCCCACAGTTCGATGGCTTTATTTTTCGCCTCCTTAGTAGCATATTGCAATTCATACCATTCCGAATGCGCCTCGTGGCTTCGTTTTTCGCTTGACATGTGTTCGGGTTACTGATTTGGTGATAAAGATAGTTTCATCGAATAAAAATTATTTAAAGGCATAACTATTAATTTTACCCGCTTAGGATGGTTATCCTGTAAAAACAAGAATTATCGACAGCGATCAAATGGTGCTTCAACTAAGTACTTTTCATTGGGAAGGGGGTGCCGGGGTCGCTGCGGCAAGGTTACACCAGGCATTACTTAATGCCGGGGTCGATTCGCATCTGCTGGTTTCGGAAATTTCCCGTCCCGGCCCGCAAACCACTGCTTTGGCGGATAATGCGTGGAAATCGAAAAAAGCCTGGGGTAATTTTGTGTTGGAAAGGCTTCATTTCCTCCCTTTTGAAAAAGACAAATCCGTTCGTTTCGCTTTTTCCCCCGCGGCTGCCGGAGCCGATATTGCCGACCACCCGCTCGTGAAGCAGGCCAGCATTATTCATTTACATTGGGTGAATTTTGGGTTTCTTTCATTGAAATCGCTGGAAAAGCTGTTTGCGCTGGGAAAGCCCATCGTATGGACATTGCATGATATGTGGACATTTACCGGCGGCTGCCACTACAACCGCGGCTGTGAACGTTATCTTTCGCATTGCTGCTACTGCCCCTACCTCAAAAAGCCGGGCGAGTACGATATCGCTTTTACCCAATTCCACAAAAAACAAGGTATTTATCAAAATGCGCCCCTCACGCTCATTTCTCCGAGCCGGTGGCTGGATAACCTCGTTCAAAAAGCGGCATTAACGAAAGGTATGCCGTCACAAGCGATTCCGAACTGCATCGACACTGCTTTTTTCAAACCGGGAGATCCTACCGAGGCCCGGAACGCATTGAGATTGCCCACAGATAGGAAGTTGCTCCTTTTCGCAGGCGCTAACATTCAAGACGCGCGCAAGGGATTTGCCTATTTCCAGGAAGCCATGCGCCATCCCGGACTGGCTGGTACAGAGGTGATGATCCTTGGAAAAGGAAAGGCTGAGAGCTTCGAAAATATGCCGGTGAAGGTGCATTTCCTGGGCAAAATATCCGACCCAAACCAAATGGTACAAGCCTATAATGCAGCCGATTTGCTCGTAACCCCCTCGCTGGAAGACAACCTGCCGAACACGATCATGGAGGCAATGGCGTGTGGCACACCAGCCGTAGGCTTCGACACCGGGGGCATTCCCGAGATGATCGGACATTTGGAAAGCGGCTTCGTATCGACACCTAAATCCGCCGCATCACTGTCGGAAGGCATTCAATGGGTGCTGAATCATAACGCCGACCTCGCCATTTCGAAAAACGCGCGTGAAAAGGTATTGGAACACTATTCGGAGGAAGTGGTAGCCAGGTGGTATTCCCAACTTTATGACTCCCTGCTCCATGAACAGTAGCCCATTGCTGACGATCATTACCATCACTTTCCAGGCCGAAAAATTCCTCGGCCGCACTTTGGACAGTGTGGATAGGGCTTTATCAAATGTAGAAAACCCGTCGCAAGTGGAATACGTGATCGTTGATGGTGGTTCGAATGACCAGACGCTCAGCATCGCGGGCCGCTACAATCATTTTATTTCCAGGATTATATCCGAAAAAGATAAGGGACTCTATGACGCCATGAACAAGGGATTGCGGCTTGCTTCGGGCAAATATGTATGGTTTTTGAATGCCGGAGATGAGGCTTTTGATACGCAAACCTTGCAAAACCTGTTATCATCACTTAAAACCGGTGCGGACGTCTATTACAGCGATGCGATGATGGTACGCGACGACGGTACCGAGGTAGGTCTCCGCAGCCATTTTACACCTCATAACTTACCAAAAAACCTGCGCTGGCAGGACTTTGCGCTTGGGATGAAAGTTTGTCATCAGGCGTTCATAGCACGTAAAGACATTACGCCGCTTTATGAGTACGAGAATCTCAGCGCCGACATCGATTGGGAGATCGAATGCCTCAAACGTGCCGGAAGCGTGCAATTCCTGCCGTTTATTCTTTGCCGCTATCTCTTGGGCGGGCTGTCCGTCAAAAATCACCGCCGGTCGCTTACCGACCGGTATAAGGTGTTAAGGAAGCATTTCGGGCTTTTGCCTACGCTGTTCAATCATCTGCGCATATTCTGGCGGGGATATTGGTTCGCCAAAAAGAACGGAAAATACTGGTAAGATTAATTTCTCACCATTACTCCCACGTGATCCACGACTTGGCATCTTTCGCGCTGACCATATCGTAGGTTTCATCCGATGTTTGAATGAGGTAAAAACCGTTTGCCTCGTATAGTAATTTGGCCGATTCAGCCGCCGCGCCATTTGCAGGGATATTGCCGTAAGTGCCTTCGGGCGTAAAAATCACCCGGCCGTCGGCAGTGAATCTGGGCGTGGCAGGCCCGTGCCCGTAATCCAGGAAAATATTTTCACCATCATAAAAAATCGGCGCAAACAGGTCATTCCGGGAGGTGGCACCGGGTTGGTAAATGTAAAAGGCAAATATCGACTCGTCCGATTTCAGGTCGACTACTTTGAATGCATCATCAACGCCGTTGACATGGAAGCCGGTTTCCGACCGCCAGTCGCCGCCCGATTCGATCGGTGTTTGCCACCACCTTTTCGACGCTGCCAAGTCAACGGATATCGGCTTGATCGCACTCACAACCGTTCCGCTGGCCCCTCCGCCGCTAAGCCCAAGCTGGGTCGCATTAGCGTTCCAGGTAATGTTGCCGAAGCCTGTGATGGTCTGCGAGCCGTTCACGAGCGGCGATACGAACGAAACACCTGTTGGTGTAAGGTAGTAGTTTGTGGTAAAAGTCTTTGGTGTGCTGCCATTAAGCCAGGTCATTTTAATAGTCCTGCTTTCCTTACTAACCGTGATCTCATAGGTATTCGCACCGAGTGTGATGCGCTTGAAGTAAGGGATGTATTTGCCGATGTTGTTAAACAGAAGCCCTTTGGCCAGATCGCCGTTGGAATATGCAGTTGCCTGCGCTTGGGTCGCTTTGGTGAGTACGAGGCGGCTCTGGTTTTTGCGGCCAACCAGCGTAATCACATCGGTTTTCACCGAATCCGGGAAGATGCTGAATTCAAAATCGGACTTCAAACCTTCACCGAGTATTCCGCCGTTAACATCCTTATCGGGATCGGCCAGCACGTGCAGGTAAGAATAGGTATCAAATATCAATGAAGGCGTTTGCATGGCCTTCAACCGGTAACTGCTTTCCTTCGACTTGGCAGCCGAGGCGTCCGAAAAGTCGGAGTACATTGTTACCCGGTTTTTGTCATCAAATTTGAAATAAAAACCATAAGTACCTCCTCCGCCGGGATAAATGACCGCATTCCAGCCATACGGCGCTTCCACCAGCTGCTTTTCGTATGAAGCCAGTGCCGCATTCAGACGCACGTCCGCCGATTCTTCAAAAACAGTATCGTCGCTGTTCTCGCAGGAGAAGAACACCGTGGTCAGAAACAGCAGGTATAAAATTGATCTCTTCATCTGGCATTAAAAAAGTTTATTCATCGAAGTCCGCACCCTTTTCTGGAGACTGTAAAAATCGATCTTCCAGGTGTTTTTATAATAGGCTACAATAATAGCCTCTTTTTGCCGCAATGCGGCCTGGGCTTGCGCCTTTGTTACGCCGTGCGAACTGGTTCCTTCGGGTATGGAATTAACCAGTTTATCAAAACCCGCCTTTCCTTCGGTAAGCATCATCGCGATCATTTCTACAAAGTCCTCATCGAATGAAGATGAACTGTAAGCAGTAATGAAGCCGTCACGGCGCGCATCGGCATCACTCCAGTTGATCCAGTTTCCGCCCTGGTAAAAGGATTTCGAAATGTTCTTATATTCTACCGGATACAACACCGTCTGATGAAGAATATGGCCGAACTCGTGGTGGATCGTGTGCAGGAACCAGTCTTTCACGAATGACGAATCCCTTCCCGGATCATACCCCGCCATTCCTTTAATCTTGAATAGGTTTACCCCATACAAAATCACCTTCCGGCCGCCTTCCGCGGTACCGAGCGTTACTGAGCCTTCGGAGTTGTATTCGTTACTGCCCGAAAGAATAAAGAATTTGGGTGAATATTTATTGTGAAACACCTTTCCGGCTTCTTCCACGTATGGATTGGTCCAGGCTTTTTTAATCGTGCTGAGCAGCGGTACTACCTGTGCTTCGTCGGGAGGTACCAGGTTTTTGGTGATGTTGCCAAACTCGAACTGGTCCCATTTGTATTTGGCCGAAATGTTGTAAGGAACAACGAGGCTGTCCTGAATCCACTTATCGACCGGCCCTGGTACCCATTGTTCCCCACCAAGACCTGAAATATCGTCGACTTCACCGATTCCCTCTTCTTTACAGGACGTCAGTGTCGTGCTGAACAACACGGCAACAACAATGTATGATGCAAAATGTCTGAACATGATTTTCATGGTTGAATGGCTTCTTATCTTGGGTTCTGTTGTATACCTGAAAGTGTGGCTGTCTGGGGAATTTGCAATACCCGCCGTGGGTCACCTGCCGGAACAGATACCACCGACCCTCCCCTGGTCGTGTGTGTAACGGCAACATTATAGCGTTGCAAATCGAACCAGCGCATCCCTTCCTGTACGAATTCAACACGCTTGAATGCCAGGACCGTGTTGATAATGTTATTCCGGAGATTACTTGTCCCAAAATAACCTGACATACTGCCTGCGGTAACTCTATCCGTGGCGGCGTTATAATTTGACACCCGTTTGCTGACATAGGTGTTAAGATCGGTCAGACATGCGGCTGTGTTGTTGAGATAGGCATTCGCCTCAATGCGGTTGAAAAGCACCTCTTCGACCGTAAAAACCGGTAGCATTACGTATGGAAACCCAATCTCTGCATTCACCGATTCGCGCACGAAATATTCGGTCAGCTTTGGAATAAAGTAGTTATTGTCGCCCCGGTAATAGAGTGGAAATGCCCAGCTCGCTCCTCCGCCGATGATTTGCTCGCTCGACGAAATCTCCTGCCACTTCGCATAAGTCATTCCATAACGGTATGTAGCTAAAAACCGTCCGTAGTTCGATGCAGTTTCAACGAGCAGCAAATTGGCATTTTCGGTCGCCCGCGAGTAGGTATTGAACAGTTCAGCCGGCGACATGCTCGAATAAGTGGTGTTCCACGGACGAATGTTTTCGGCAAAATTATTACTTGGGAAAACCGCATTGGCATATTGCAGCACCTTCTGGTAATCTCTTTTCACCAGATAGAACCGGCAGGCAAACGCATTCGCGGCAGCCAGATTGAAATGGTACTTGGGTACGGTGTAAGTTCCGTCGCTGATCAACGGAAGGCCTTCAAGCAGATCCTGTTCAATCATTTGATACACACTTGCCACGGTACCACGTTCGTATTGCTTGATTACCACATTCTCGGGCACTTTCACGTACGGTATTCCCGGATTATCATTGGTCTGTTGCGGATCGAAAAATTTGCAGTAGGTATTCACCAGCATGAAATGCGCGTAGGCTCGGGCCAGCAGTGCCTCGCCTTTCTGGGCATTGTAATTCTCAGGATCGGAAACCTTGCTGATAACGTCCAAAGCCTCATTTGCCACTGAGACTGCCCGGTAGCACTCCGCCCAGTACGAGTCGGGTGAATCCTGCTCGTCGACGGTTGCCTCCACTACTTCGAAAAGGAATGACCCACGGTTGGTCTTGTCATCCTCGCCCACCCCTTTGTCGGCCACATTATCACTCATTCCTTCCGAAAACACAACATAACCTGCCTGAGGATAAGCGGTAGTGAGGAGTTGGGAAACCTTTTTGGGCGTATTAATGATCGCCCGCGTGCTATCCGGCTCCTTGGAAAGGAAGTCCTCGCAACCGGCCAATGCCAGCAGCGGGAGGATCAGTATGATATTCTTAAAATTTCTGATGGTAGCCATATCTTCAAAATGAATCATCATCAAACCTTTACAATGTCAGTTTTAATGCAACCGTAAACTGCTTCTGGATCGGCTGCGCAACACCTCCTGAGTTGAAAAACTCGGGATCCTGACCTTTCAGCTTTTTATCCGAATAAATCAGCCACGGGTTAATCGACGAAACCTGAATGCTCGCCGCACTGAGGCCGTAGCGTGAAATCACCTGCAAAGGCAGCTTGTAGGCCAAAGACACCGATTTCAGCCGCACGAAATCACCTTTCGCCACGCGCTCGGTCGAGTAATTATATATGTTATACGGATAGGTACCTTGGAGGTATAGCAATTCGAGCTGATCGGAAATAGCGGGCGTAGCCGGAAATTTTTCGTCCCCCGACATTACCCAACGGTCAAGGAATTCTTTCGGCATGGCATCCAGGTCGCTGAATGTACTTTTATACAATGGATTGAGGCGGATCTTGTTGCCGGCCTGGTAGGTGAAGAACACATTCAGGGAAAGCCCTTTATAGGCCAATGTATTGTTAAAACCACCCGTAAAAGGAGGATCCACCGGCCCCTCATATTTAAGGTACTGAATATTCTGATCCTGCAAATACACATCCGAACTTACTTCTCCTTTCTCATTCAGGAAGATCGGAACACCGGTTTTGGGATTCAAAGCCCGGTAATCAATCGAGAAAAGACTGCGGACTGGCTTGCCCTGCACATTAGCACCTTCGGCTTTTACGAGGTCGAAAATTCCCGGGCTGTTATCCACATTCGTAATGAGCGTGTGTGAATAACCGAACGTGATGCGTGAGCGAAAATCCCAGTCACGGGTTTTGAACAACACCCCGTCCACAGAAAAATCGGCACCGTACGATTCCATATCGGCATAGTTGGCCACCTTGTAAATCTGGCCGCCGATCCCCGAAGTTTTGATCTGGTCGATCAGGTCGAAGCTATTGCGGATGTAGCCGTCGAGCGTAAAATTGATTCTATTGGCAAATAAACCCACATCCAGGCCCAGGTTTCCGCTGTACAACTTCTCCCACGTCAACTCGGTGTTTTGCAATGCTGCAAGCTGTATCGCCGATTCTTTTTCATCCACATAAGGCCTGCGGGTGATAATACTTTGCAGCAATACCGCCGCATTGGTCGCCGGCCCGGTATCGGCCGAAAGCCCGTAACTCAGGCGCAAACGGCCCATACTAAGCCATTTGAGGTTTTTGAAAAAATTCTCACGATCGAAATTCCATGAACCGGCAATCGTGTAAGTAGGCAACCAGCGCGCAATGGCCGACTTTCCAAAACGGTTCGAACCATCGTACCGCGCGTAACCTGTGAGGTTATACTTCCCGTCCAGCGTGTATCCAAGACTTCCGTAGAACGCGGCGAAACGCTCATAGTCCATTTGCATTCCATAATACTGGAAGTTGGTTTCAATGGTCTGTTTTAAAATACGATAATCTACGAAAGGCGTCCCACCCTGGTCGTACTGAAAGCCGTAGCCGGTATTGTTGGAGTTCTGTCGGTTGGTAAATTTGACTTCCTGTCCCACCAGCGCGTTCACTTCATGCCGCTCGCCAAACTTCTGATTGTAACGAAGGTTGTTCCTTACATTATAAAACAGCATTTGGTCTTCGTTCCGGTTATAAAAGCCACCGCTTGGCAACACTACCACGGGGTAGGCATTTGGCACATCCGGATCGGTATAGAGGTATTTGTTCGCCAGGGCAATCGTCGAGTTATCGGCCGCGCGATAGGCGTTGGCCATGTTGCTGTGCTCGGTAATAATGTGCTCGCGGCCCGTCTGAATGTATCGCAAGGCCCCGAGGAAATCGTAACTCAGGTTATCGGTAATCTTGTAAGAAAGGCTTCCCTGCAATTTGATGTCAGCCAGGCTCAGGTTGATCCTGTTGTTTGCCAGTTCGGAGATAATGTTGAAGGGGGCAAAGTTTCTGCGAAAAAAGTCAAGATTACCATTCTGATCGTAAGCTGTCAGCGTCCGGCTGGTATTCAATGCGTAGCTGAACGGGTTAATGTCGAAATCGCGGTCGTACTTGCCCTCTACCGGGTTGCTTCTCCTGCTCAGAGAGCCGGGGGCCTGTTGGCGCCTTACCGAAGCAAGGGTGGTTAGTCCGATAGTCAGGCGGTCGGAAAGCTTGTAGTTGTTATTAAAATTCAATGTATAACGTTTCACCTTGTCAGCGATCGTCCAACCGTTATCATCCAGGTAGCTGACAGATGCGTACGAACTTGATTTGTCCGTTCCGAAGGAAACGCTGAGAGAGTGTTCGTGGATAAAATTCTGTTTGAAAAGTACATCGAACCAGTCGGTATTGGCTCTTGCGTACCCTAACAGGAAGTTCTTTTTCGCTTCCGTAGAATTTTCCAGCGGGAAATTACCCTGGTTGTCTCCGGTCATCAGGTTATACATTTTACCATAAACCCCGTAGTCCGGCTTGGAAAGAACGCCCGAGTTCAAATAGCCCTTTCTTTCCAGTTCCCCCAGCACCGACATCTGCTGCGCCGAGTTCATAATATTGAAATTCCGGTAGGACGGCACCAGCTGCGTGCTGAAATTCCCTGAATAAGTTATTACCGGCTTCCCGCTCTTCCCCTTTTTAGTAGTGATCACAATCACCCCGTTCATCGCCCGCGCGCCGTACAATGCCGCCGCCGCTGCGTCTTTCAATATATCAAATGTCTCAATATCATTCGGGTTAAGTCCTGCAACCGCCGAACCAAGCAATGTGGTAGGGTCGCCGCTGGAAAGCTGGTCGTTGGAAATATTTACAATATCCTCCTGTACCACGCCGTCGATTACCCAGAGCGGCTTGTTTGCGCCATTCAACGAAGTAGCGCCGCGGATAAGGATCTTGGGCGCAGCCCCGAATCTGCCGGAAACGTGATGGATCGAAACGCCAGCCGCACGGCCTTCCAGCATCCGGCTGACGTCGGGCAAGCCATCGATCTTCACATCGTCCGTTTTCAGAGTTACGGCCGAGCCGGTAAACTTGTCCTTATCGATCTGCTGAAAGCCCGTAACTACCACGTCCTGCAAGCCCACGGCGTCTTCTACGAGCTCGATAGCCAGGTTCCGGGCGGCCTTCGCCTCTTTGGGCAAAAAGCCGATCATCGTAATGACGAGCATGGCATTATCGTTCACGTCCAGCAGTACAAACTCACCCTTTTCATTGGTTACCGTACCTTTCTGCAAGCCTTTCACGCGCACGGTCGCTCCGATGAGCACCTCGCCCGTGCTGCTTTTCACCACGCCTTTGACGTCGATATCGGCAGCAACCGCAAAAGAAGAAAACGAGGAAACGGACAGGAGGAAGACACCCAGGAGCAACACAATAAGCCGACTCAGGCCACTGATCCGATAGAAAAGATTCATATAAATAAGTATAAGTCTAACCCCAAATAACTGTCTTTCCGCCCGGAGCGGGTTTAAAAATTAATAGATTCAATAATACGTATTATCGCACGAAAAGCGAAAACATTCCACCACCAGCGGTGACAAAATTTAACCGCTATCAACCTCTCAAAAGCAAAAGAATATATTTATTACGCAAAAAATAGCGCTAACGTGGATGGGTGCAGCATGATTTTAACAAATATCCTTCTAAAAACACCCGAAAATCGCATTTTATTGTTTGAAAACGTGATTTAAGATTCCCTAGGAAGCATCTTTTTTCTTTTCCGTCAAAACGGAGGTAATGCGGTTCAGCTCGTCGACCTTCGAGGCAAAATCACCTTTCAGCATCTCGCGTACCGCTTTCAGCTGCTCCATAGCCGTTTCAAGATTGTCGGGTAGGGCCTCGCCGAGGACTTCTTTGAGGCGTTTGGCAAATGTCGGCGACATTCCATTAGTGGAAATAGCCACTTTGAGATTGCCTTTTCGGACGACCGAGGAGAGGTAAAAGTCGCAAATGTCCGGCGTATCGGCCACATTGGCGAGCATATGCCGGGCGCGGGCAGTTTCCCAGATCCGTTTGTTCTCCGGTTTGTCGTTCGTAGCCACGATCACCAGGTCTTTTTCCAGCAGATCGTCGTCCTCAAACTTCCGGGCAATTAGATTTATTCGGGAATTGGCGGTCGCAATGTCCCTGATTTCTTCACGGATTTCCGGTGACACGAGCGTCACGCGTGCAAGCGGGGAGTTGTCGAGAACGGCAGTAATTTTTTCCAAACCTACGTAGCCGCCGCCTACAATAAGCGTGTGCAGGTTTTCAAGTTTCAGGAATATCGGGAAGAGATTGTTCATTGATCAAATTTACACAAATAACCCGTTCAATACGATGCGGCAACGTCCTTTATAACTATTCCAACATCACGCTTTTTCTATCTGCTTCTTTACCCGTACCTTTGCGCCATGATCGCGATTACGAACCTCAGCTATTTCCTGGGCGACCGTGCGTTATACGACGGCGCCTCACTACATATTAAGCCAAAACAAAAGATCGGGCTCATCGGACTGAACGGTACCGGTAAGTCTACCCTGCTGCGCATGATCAACGGAGAGTTCCAGCCCGACGGCGGCTCGATCTCCAAAGCCGGTGACTGTACGATCGGCTTCCTCAACCAGGATTTGCTCTCCTACCAGACCGAAGATTCGATCCTCTCGGTGGCCATGCAGGCATTTGAAAGACAGAACGTTCTCCAAGTGCAGATAGATAAAATCCTGCACGATATGGAGCACAATTATACCGATGACCTTGTCGACAAGCTCGCCCGGGTGCAGGACGAGTTCGAAGCATTGGACGGCTATTCGGTACAATCCAAAGCAGAAGCGATCCTCGAAGGTCTGGGTTTTTCGACAACCGATCTCAATCTGCCCCTACGCCAGTTCTCAGGGGGGTGGCGGATGCGCGTAATGCTCGCGAAGCTGCTTTTGCAAAAGCCCTCGCTGCTGATGCTCGATGAGCCAACCAACCACCTCGACCTTCCCTCGATCCAATGGTGATCGTCGTCTCCCACGACCGCCAGTTCCTTGACAATACGATTGATACGACCGTGGAAGTTTCGAACGGAAAGCTCAATTATTACGCTGGTAACTACTCCTATTATCTCGAAGAAAAAGCCCTGCGCAACGATATTCAGCGCGGTGCTTACGAAAACCAGCAAGCCAAGATCCGGCAGACGGAGCGTTTCATTGAACGTTTTAAAGCCAAAGCTACCAAATCGCGTCAGGTGCAAAGCCGCGTGAAGGCATTGGACCGGATGGACGTCGTGGATCAGGTTCTGGACGAGAATGCGAAAGTGCATTTCCGCTTCCAGTTCACCACCCAGCCGGGCAGACACGTATTTCAGCTGGAAGATGCTTCCAAAGCTTACGGCGAAAAAGTGATTCTCGACGGCACGAATATCAGCATGGAACGCGGCGACAAGATAGCGTTGATCGGAGCAAACGGTCGCGGTAAATCTACCGTTTTGCGGGTGGTGGCGGGAACCGAGCCTATCGATGGAAAGCGGAGACTGGGGCATAATGTTTCTTTTACTTTTTACGCCCAGCACCAGCTCGAATCCCTCAACGTCCAGCACAACCTGATAGAGGAATTGAAATATGCAAACCCCACCAAAACCGAAACCGAATTGCGGACGGTCTTGGGATGTTTCCTTTTTACGGGTGATGATGTATTTAAAAAGATAAAAGTGCTTTCCGGGGGCGAGAAATCGCGGGTTGCATTGGCTAAGGTGTTGCTTTCGCAGGCCAACTTCCTGCTGCTCGATGAGCCTACCAACCACCTGGACATGCAATCGGTAAATATCCTGATCCAGGCATTGCAGCAATATGAAGGCAGTTACATCGTCGTTTCCCACGACCGCTATTTCGTGGAAAACATTGCGAACAAGATCTGGTACATCGAAGACCACGAGATCAAGGAATATCCGGGTACTTATGACGAATATGAAACCTGGATCGAAGAACGCGGATTGCAGTCGGCGGTAAGTGAAAAAGTGCAGGTTAGCAGTGCGCCGCCGCAGAAAAATCAACCGGCACCTGCCTCTCAAAACAAAAACAATGGCAAGCCTCAATCCAATGAAGACGCGCAAAAGCTGAAAAAAGCGAGAAAGCAGATCGAGGAACTGGAAGAGACGATTAACAATCTCGAAATAAGAAAAGCAGAAACCGAAGGCAAACTGGCCGATCCGAAGATTTACAACGATTCCGTTGCATTAGCTGAACTGAACCGGTTTTATGCCGACATCAAGCAAAAGCTGGAACAGAGCACGGATGATTGGGAGAATTTAATGCTGGAAGTAGAGGGACTTTCGGGGAAATAGAAAGAATGTGAAGGGAGCTGGATGGCTCCCTTTTTTTGTCAACCCAAATCTTCAACTTGCGCGTAGACGTCTGCCATTATTAATGTTAGCCCGATATGGCCAATTTCAATACTGCCTTCCAGATCAGCCGCTTCCGACGCCAGGGTCCACATACCATTGCTTCCTTTTCGGTACACCTCAGCCCGGATCTCCTGAGAATCGATCAGTACGTATTCTGCGAGTGTCCGAAGGCTCCGGTACAGATGAAATTTCTTTCCCTGATCATAACCTTCTATGCTGGGTGAAAGTACCTCGATAATCACCGAAGGATTGAGCAATGTGTCAAATTCCTTATCCCGAAACTCCGGTTTACCACAAACTATCAACAGATCGGGATAGGTATACAGCGTATTTTCCGGAATATGGACACGCATATCACGGGAAAAGCTTTGGCAGGACTTCCCTTTAAGGAAACCACCAATCTCAATCGACAAATTCTCCGTGATCCGGTTGTGATACCGGCTGGCCCCCGACATCGCAAATATCTCCCCCCGATAGTACTCGCTTTTGTACTCGGCGGTGCGTTCCAGTTCAAGATATTCCTCTTGTGTGTACATTTTGATCGCGACTGCTGTCATAGTTTCTAATCAAAAATAGTTAATAATGTTCAAATCACCTTTTCCAAACTCTATGTACCTTACAGTAAAAAGTTACGTTTTCATTTAAAAATCCTGAGATGCGTTTAGTACTGCTGTTAGCCTTTTTTCTCTTTTGCACACATACTTATGCGCAGCCGCAGGGGCTTCGCCTGGAAGATTTTATTTATCAGGACAACATCAAAACCGTTCTGCTGTACCCGGCCCTCGACGACCCTGAAACGCCTACCCGGCTCCTTTCCCCGCCCATTACACCGCTCAATAACCCTGCGCCGCTCGTGCTGGAATTCGACGATATGACCGGCCAGCCGGAGGGTTACCGCGCCAAGATCGTCCACTGCAATGCCGATTGGACCAAATCCAATCTGAATGATATTGAATTCACCTTCGAGTTCAATGAATACCCGGTGAATAGCTACGACCAGTCGTTCAGCACGAAGGTCCCTTACACCCATTACCGTTTCGAATTGCCCAAATTGAAGCTCCCGGGCAACTACGTAATCTATGTGTTTTCCGACCGCGACAGAAAACTAATGTTCAGCCGGCGGTTTATGCATTATCAACCGCGCGTGAGCATTACCGCACAGGCGCGCTTCTCGCAGGGAATCGAGCAACAGTTTTCCGATCAGCAGATTGATTTTTCGGTGGATTACAAAGGTTACCAGCTCAATGCCCCTCAAACGGACCTGAAAGTGGTGATCCGCAAAAACTTCCGCTGGGACCAGGCGAAGACAAACTACAAACCCACCAATGTCCGCCCGTTTGACCAGCTTTTGGAATACACATTTTTTGACCTAGAAAACACTTTCCAGGGCGGCAACGAATTCAGATATTTTGACAGCCGCTCGCTTACGGGCCGTGGCTACGGTGTGAACGAGATCGAGCGGACAGATGAATTCACAAAACTCTTCCTCTTTCCGGATAAGCCCCGGGCTCACGTGCCTTATGTACAAATTGATGATTTCAATGGTCAGTACATTGTAGATCAGCGGGAATCAGGTCGTGGAAGCGTCGAGGCGGATTACACGCCGGTTGTTTTTACATTGAAAACCGAAGAAAATCCGGAGGCTAGTTTTTATGTAAACGGAGCTTTTAACCTGTGGCAACTGACCGACCGCAACAAGATGACCTATGACGCCACAGCGCAGGCATACCAGGTCGAAATGATGGTTAAGCAGGGCGTTATCAACTACGACTACACCATGGTAAAAGGCGATCAGAAACCGGATGAATCTTACATTGAGGGAAATTTTGCCGCTACCGAAAACGACTACGACATATTGATCTATCACCGTCCGCCGGCTGGCCGTGCCGATCTGCTCGTCGGCTACCGCACCGTAGAGTGGAACCGGCGGCGTTAACTACTTAGCGTTATGAAATCATCGACCAACAGTGTGTACCTCACCTCGAACCTCTCGATTACCAACGACGAGAATTACATTATAGACTGCCTTGTTGATCATGACGAAATGCCTGTCAATTTCGAAGCCAGCCACGTGATCAGCTTTTATGTGCAGACAGACCTTTACCTGGTGCTGTATTTTCCGCAACAGGATGATCGCGGTTTTCAAATGTACATTGTCGAAGATTTTTCACAGAATATTGATGATCTGGTGTTCCTGCGCGAAATGTTCGTGCAGCTGATCAATGAAGGGCACAATCCGGAGCTTTTAAAGAAAGCACATTACAAGGTGGACACGATTCTTCATATGGCGAAGACATTAAGGGCGGTGATCCATAAAGATGCGCCTGACTATTATGAGGATTAATGCATAATGCAAAAAGAGCGACACAAGGCCGCTCTTTTTGCATATCTATCTATATTATCGAAACCTACACATTAAACCGGAAGTGCATAATGTCGCCATCTGCTACGACATACTCTTTGCCTTCCACCGCCATTTTACCGGCTTCTTTCACCGCAGGTTCAGTCTTATAATGCTCATAATCCGCAATTTTGATAACCTCTGCACGGATAAACCCTTTTTCAAAATCACTGTGAATTACTCCCGCAGCTTGCGGCGCCTTCCAGCCTTTCACGATCGTCCAGGCACGGACCTCTTTGACACCGGCAGTGAAATAGGTAATGAGGTTTAGAAGCGCATAAGAAGCCTTAATCAGCTTGCTCAGGCCAGATTCAGTCAATCCATATTCGCCCAAAAACATTTCGTGCTCTTCCGGATCTTCAATTTCAGATATCTGCGATTCGATGGCTGCGCAAAGTACGATCACATCCGCACCTTCGTGTCTCACGGCTTCTCTCAGCTTTTCGGAATATTCGTTTCCAGTCAACATTGAGCCTTCGTCCACATTGGCTACGTACAGCACCGGCTTGGCAGTCAGCAATTGCAGGTCGCCGATAACCGATTCTTTCGTTTCCGCATCGATTTCTACGCTTCTTGCATTCTTGCCTTCTTCCAGCGTCGACTTATATTTTTTGAGCCATTCGAGTTCCGCTTTCGCTTTGGCATCACCTGCGCGCGCACCTTTTTCCGTCTTCTGGATCTTCTTCTCGATCGATTCCAGATCTTTCAGCTGTAACTCGGCGTCAATAATTTCTTTGTCGAAAACGGGATCCACGCGGCCTTCCACGTGAACTACATTATCGTCGGCGAAACAGCGTACGACGTGTACGATCGCGTCTACCTCACGGATATTGGCCAAAAACTTGTTCCCTAACCCCGCTCCCTGGCTCGCACCTTTCACAAGGCCTGCGATATCCACGAATTCGATAATAGTAGGGATCACTTTTTGTGGGCTAACCAGCTTGGTCAGGGTGTCCAGACGTTCGTCGGGAACGGTCACAACGCCCACATTGGGCTCTATGGTGCAAAACGGATAATTGGCAGCTTCGGCTTTGCCGGTAGAA
>CBIHPQ010000095.1:0-17767 GCA_966211825.1 uncultured Dyadobacter sp.
ATGTAAACACATTTTTGCGGGGCCGCCTGGTGGTGTCTGTCAATATTCTTCCACTAAAAAACTGGTCGTTTTTGCCCTAATCCCCAAAAAAACCCAACACGGCCGCGGCGAAAAAGGATTCCACCGCTTCTGGCGCGGCGGATGCTCCTGGCTGGTACGTGAAAGTGGGTGAGATCAAACTTGCGGACAACGATATCCGCTATGACGATTTCAATTCCCCGGCCGTTCCCAAAGGACTCGACTATGCACACCTTAATATCAAAGACCTGAATGTTGACTTGCAGGATTTCCTTTTTTCGCCCGAAAACATTGCAGGTGCACTGAAATCTGCCTCATTCAAGGATAAAAGCGGCTTCCGCCTCGACGCATTCCGCACCGATTTTGCCTATGGCGACCAGGAAACTTATCTCCGCAATCTTTACCTTAAAACACCCAATACCCTGCTGCGCGACGAGTTGAGCCTACGCTACAAGAACCTCGACCAGCTTACCAACGACATTGGCAAGGTAAAACTCAAACTCCGCCTGACCGACAGCCGCATTGCATTTGCCGATATTCTGCTGCTTGTACCGGATATGGCCAAAACCCCGCCATTTGACAAGGAACCGAATGGAATCGTGAAAGGCACGGGACAGATCACCGGCTCGGTGGACGATATGCTGATCTCGAAAGCGAAATTTACGATGCTCGATGGCACGGTACTGAGCGCGGATGGTCGCCTGAAAGGCCTTCCGAATGCGGAAAAGTTGAATATGGATTTGAATATCAATGAAATATCCTCCACAAAGGCTGACCTGCTCAAAATGCTGCCCGACAGCGCCGTTCCTGCCTCCATTGAGCTGCCCGATGCTATCAAGATCTCAGGTAAGGTGAAGGGATCGATGGAAAACCTTACTTTGACGACGACTATCAACACCTCGTTTGGAACAGGTTCATTCTCGGGTAATCTCAAAAACATTACGGACAGCCTGCGGGCACAATATAATGGCACGCTGACATTCAGCGATTTCGATCTCGGGAAGCTAACCAAACAGCCGCCCACCGAAATGGGCAAGCTTACGCTCCGCACGGATTTGGAGGGCACAGGCTATGCACCAAAAACGATGAAAGCGCGGCTGGATGGCAATATTGAAAGCGCGGATATCAAGGGTTATGTGTATCAAAACCTGAAATTGAAAGGCGATATCGACCATGGCCTGGCGAATGTTTCGGCGGATATGAACGACCGCAATATCGATCTCGACCTGAATGCGCAGGCCGATCTTTCGAAGGAATACCCTTCCGTGAAAGCAGATCTGGAAATTACCAATCTGGACCTTACCGCCCTGAATTTGTATTCGGATTCGTTGCAGGTTAAAGGCAGCATCAAGGTCGATATGCCTTCGACTAATCCTGAAAACCCATTGGGCACGGTAAACGTCGACAGCCTCGTGCTGACGCACCACCGCAAGCCGATCGGCATTTCCAATATCAATGTACAACTCACCGATTCCAGCGGCGGCAGACAGGCGTATATCGATTCCCCGTTTCTGAAAGCCAAAATGACCGGCCAGTATTCGTACACAGAAATCGGCGACGCGATCCTGACCGAGGTAGGAAAGCATTTCAAGTCACCAGACCTGACTTATAAAGAAGTTACCAAACCGGTAAACTTCGCCTTGGACGCAACGCTTACCAACCACCCGGCCATCCAGGCTTTTGTGCCGCAAATACGGGAAATGAAAGCGATCCAGCTGCGGGCGCAAATGGACAACCAGAAGGATTCGTCGCTGGTAGCCCGGCTAACCGTACCGATGGTGAATTACGACAGCACGATCGTCGAGCGCGTGTCGGTGGATTTCAGCACCGTGGAGGCTAATGCGGCTTTGAATGCGAATGTCGGGCTGGTCAATACCGGTGGTTTCAGAATGCAGAATGCTTCGCTGGCAAGTCAGATTGTGAATAATGATGTCAAATTCGACTTTATCGTTCGCGACTCCGTCAATACCGAACGGCATGCCGTGAAGGGCGATCTCGCCGTGAACGGCAACCGTTACCGTCTCAATCTGCGCGACGATTTGCTGCTGAACTACGACAAATGGGCTACCGACAGCGCCGGTTATGTGCAATATGCGACCGACAGCGTGTATGTCAAGAATTTCGTGATCAGCAACAATGGTCAGTCCTTGAAAATAAATTCCACCTCCGAAGCACCGAACAGCCCAATTGACATTGCGATGTCCAACATCGCTATCGGCCCGCTGATCGAGATCGCGACGCTGGATTCGACACTTGCCTCCGGTACGCTGAACGGGAAGGTCCTGTTGAGTAATTATATGACCTCGCCGGTGTACACGGGAGAGTTGACGATCAATGACCTGGCTGTTACGAAAATACCGGTGGGCGACCTGTCGCTGAAATCAACAAATGAGACGGAAAACCTGATCCGGGTGGCGATGTCGCTGGTAAATGATCAGAACGACGTCAACATCAGGGGAAGCTATAACCTGAAATCCGAGACGCCGATGGATTTCAAGATGGATTTGAAAAAACTCAGTGCCAAAACCATCGAAGCATTCAGTTTCGGCGAACTGAAACGTGCAGAAGGCAACCTGACAGGCGACATCGCGATCACGGGCGCTACCGACAGTCCCCGGTTAGATGGTGCCGTCAATTTCGACAATGTAGCTTTCAATGCAACTCAGCTGGGTTCGCGGTATTCGCTCGCGGGACAAAAGATCCAGTTCAATGGCCAGAATATCAATTTCAACAACTTCACCGTCACCGATTCGCTGAACCAGGCGATGAAGATCAATGGTAATGTGAGCATTGCCAAGCTGCCGGATGTAGGGTATAACCTGACTATTTCGGCTAAAAACTTCAATGTCCTGAATTCGACACAGAAACAGAACGAGCTGTTTTTCGGAAAAGCCAATATCGACGCCAACCTCACCGTAAAGGGCCAGGGGGCGAAATCAGTCATTGATGGTAATGTTAAAGTCGATCCGGGCAGCAATATCACCGTCGTAATGCCTAATGACGCCACCGAGGCAGGTGACGCCACGAAGGGTGTGATCGAGTTTGTGGATATGAGCGACTCTACGCAGGTCGTTAAAAAAGATTCCGTAGAGGCGGCGCAAAAAGTCCTTGTCGATTTCGCTTCGCAGATTTCACTGGATATCGATGTGGACGACAAGTCGGAGTTTAAAGTCGTGATCGACGAATTGAATGGCGACAATATCCGTCTGAAAGGTAACGCGCAGCTCAATACGGGAGTCGCGCCGAACGGGCAGCTATTCCTCCTCGGGTCCTATGACTTGACAGAAGGTTCTTACGACCTCACCCTGCAAATCCTGAAAAGACAGTTTGAGATTAAAAAAGGGAGTACGCTTCTCTGGACGGGCGATCCGATGAAGGCCGATCTGAATATTACCGCTTCTTACCCGGTAATGGTCGATCCGGGCTCCATTGCCGCAAAATTCCAGGGCGCGAGCAAAATACCGGTTGAGGTACAGATCGTGATCACGGGAAATCTTACCACGCCTAATATTACATTCAAGATTGTCATACCGGAGGACGCTGTCGACAAACAGGTTCAAAACGACATTACCCAGCAGACATTCTGGAAGGATATGGAGAACAACCCTTCGGAGGCGAATAAGCAGGCATTTGCATTGCTCATTACCAACAAGTTTATCACCGATCAGTCATCGGCCGGTTTCAACATCGGTTCGAGCGCGGAAGCGGTTGCGAGACAGAGCGTGAGCCAGCTCCTTACCGACCAGCTGAATAACCTGGCCTCGGACCTCGTCAAGGGCGTCGATCTCAACATCGGCGTCAACTCCACTGCCGACCAGACCACCGGCGCACGCACAGACCTGAATCTGGGCCTCAGCAAAGCATTCCTGAACAACCGGTTGAAAATTTCCGTGGGCAAGAATTTCGAGTTGGAAAGCCAGAACAGCTCCGGCAATTCCACCGAGGTGTTCGACAACATCGCCCTCGATTATTCGATCAGCAAGGATGGCCGGTATATGTTCCGGGGCTACCGCAAAAACCAGTATCAGTCAATCCTGGAAGGTTTCATTATCGAAACCGGTGTGAGTTTTATCGTTACTGCGGATTATGACCTATTCCGCGAAATTTTCCAAAAGCAGCGCAATGAGAAGTAATGTAGGATATATACTGGCAATCTGCATTTTCCTGGGCGGCTGCTCAGTCAATAAGTACGTCCCTGAGGGCCAGAGTATTTATGTTGGCAACAAGGTAAAAGTAGAGCCCGACAGTATTCAAAAACCGAATGTATCGGGTGTCGCCGATCAACTGGAAGGGCTGATCAAGCCCCCGGCCAACAAAACCATTTTCGGGTTTCCGTGGAAGGTTTGGTTTTACTACTGGATCGGCGAGCCGAAAGATGAAGGCGGGCTTCGAAGCTGGTTCCGCAAAAAACTCGGCGAACCGCCGCGCTATGCCACGCAGCGCATTGTGGACATCAATGCAGCGAACATGGTCGCATTTCTGGACAATGAGGGCTATTACCGCTCTTCGGTGAAAGGGAGGGTGATCGATAATAAAAAGAAAAGAAAACGCACCGCGACCACCGAATACAATGCTTACGTGATGCCGCGCTATGTGATCAACGAGATCAGCTACGTGGTCCCCGACAGCTCGCTCTTCAACCGCGACCTCGTTTTGGCCAAAGAAAAAACACTCTTGAAGAAAGGCGACCCGATCCGCCTGGATGTTGTCACAACCGAGCGTACGCGCATCGACCAGGAACTGAAAGGCAAGGGATACTACTATTTCAACCCCGATTACCTGATCGTAAAAGTAGATTCCACCATTGGCCGGGCAGATTCCACATTGGGCCCGCAGCAGGTGAATTTGTTTTTGGAAGTAAAAAAGGAAACAGCCCAGACTTCGCTGAAACAGTATTTTATCAACCGCATTTACGTCAATACCGGCACGGAAGAAAACAAGCAGAATGATTCCACCGCGCTCACCGCGCGCGGGCCATTGCGCCGGGGCATTACCGTTACGGACCCAGGCAACAATTACAAACGCAGGATATTTTACGACGCCATCGGTTTCAGAAGGGGTAATATGTATACCAATACCATGCACGACGTGTCCCTGCAAAGGCTGATCAACCTGCAAAACTTCCGCTTCGTCAAAAACCGTTTCGACCTCGTCCCCCGCTCCGATTCGGCGTTGCTGGACGTGTACTACGACCTGGCGCCGATGAAGAAAAAGTCGTTGCAGACCGTTTTATCCGCCAGTACCAAATCCAATAACCTGGGCGGCTCGCAGCTCGACGTTACCTGGCGTAACCGGAACTTCTTCAGAGGTGCGGAAATGCTCGCTATCAGTGCGTATTTCGGGTTTGACGTGCAGTTGGGCGGCAACCGCAATTCTTCGAATAATATCGGGAACGAATATATCCGCTACGGTGCCAAAGCGGACCTGTCATTTCCGCGGTTTATCATTCCGTTCGTAAGGATAAGGCCTGAAAAGAGCCAGGCATTACCCAAAACAATTCTGTCTTTAAACTACGAAAACCGGATACAGCGCAATTTCTACACGACAAGATCGATCCGTGGTGACTGGTCGTACGTCTGGCGCCGGAATTCGGAAGTAGAGCACACATTAACCCCGATTTCCATCAACTTCGTCGAACCAAGGAATATCAACTACGAAACCTACGACAAGATCATTTTCGACCCGGATACCAACCCGCTGGACGTGGACAGGTATTTGAAAATCCTGGAAACAAAATACCTGATCATGGGGTCGAACTACTCCATTTCTTACCGGCCCACACCAAGGCCTTTTAGCAAAAATCAGATTGCATTAACGGGAGGGGTCGATTACGGTGGTAACCTGTTAAGCCTTTTTGCAAAGAAAATGTCTTCTGACAGCATTCCTAAGGAGCTTTTCGGAGTTCCGGTATTCCAATATGTGAAAGTCGACGGAGATGTAAGATATTACCGCACAATAACACCTTCCATCAAGTGGGCAAACCGGCTTTTGCTGGGAGCGATTAAGCCTTACGGCAACTCGAAAAACATGCAAACACCGCTATTCAAACAATATTTTGGAGGTGGTAGCACAGGAATCAGGGCATTCAGGGCACGGTCGCTTGGTCCTGGCGCATACCATGCGGATTCGACTTCAATTGCATTATTTGGCTATCAGACTTTTGCGGATATCCGGATGGAATTCAATTCAGAAGTCCGCATGAAATTTACGGACATCATTAACGGGGCCATTTTTGTGGATGCAGGAAACGTCTGGTCGTTCGGCGACAGTACCCGCGCTACCTACCCGGGCACCGCATTGATCAGCAACAAATTTCTGAAACAAGTGGCGGTAGGCGGCGGTATCGGCTTGCGCCTGGACTTTTCTTACCTGATTTTCAGACTTGATCTGGCGACCCCATTCCGCAAGCCGTGGTATGTGAATGAAGTCAAGAATGTGAGTGATGAAGGCGTTGTGGAGTACAAAAACCCTTGGGTATTCAATGAAATTAATTTCGGAAGCCGGGCCTGGCGGAAAGAGAACTTGATATTGAATATTGCGGTTGGGCTGCCGTTCTAGCAGCGACATTATGCCCTGATTTCCTGACAAAGCTCAATCAGCACCCCATTTGCATTCTTCGGATGCACGAAACAAACGAGCTTATTATCAGCACCTTGCTTCGGCACTTCGTTCAATAATTTGAACCCGGCGTTGCGTAGCCGCTCCATTTCGGCAACGATGTCTTCCACTTCGAATGCGATGTGGTGAATGCCTTCACCCTTTTTTTCGATAAAACGGGCAATGGCGCTCTCCGGGCTGGTGGCTTCCAGCAGCTCTATTTTGGTTTGGTTTACCTTAAAAAATGAGGTATTGACGCCTTCGGATTCGACTGCCTCGCGCTTGTAGGGCGCCGTATTCAGCAGCGCCGCATAGAGCGCTTCCGCCGCTGAAAGGTCGCTGACCGCAATGCCGATGTGCTCTACGTTCGTCATCCTATTTCCGGTTATCACCGCCCAGCATGATACTCAGGTAGCTTTCATACCTGCTCATTGCAATATTTCCGTCGGTTACGGCACCTTTCACCGCACAGCCCGGTTCATTGATGTGCTGGCAGTTGTTAAACCGGCATTGATTGAGCAGATCTCGCATTTCGGGGAAGTAATGACTGATCTCCTCCTTCTCCATATCGGCCAGCCCGAGTTCCTTGATCCCCGGCGAATCGATAATGAACGTGCCTGGTTCGAGCTCGAACATTTCGGCGAAAGTCGTGGTATGCACGCCCTTGTTCGCGAATGTGGAAACTTCCTGCGTTTTGATATCCAGGCCCGGCGCAATGGCATTCACCAGCGTCGACTTGCCGACACCCGAATGGCCGGAGAGTAATGAGATCTTTCCTTTGAGCAGGGCGTTGAATTCGACGAGGCCGAGTTCTGCCAGCGCTGTCGTGGCAAGGCATCGGTACCCGAGGCTTGTATACAATTCCATGAGCTCGGTCTGAAAATCCTTCATTTCGTCATTCAGCAGGTCCTGTTTGTTGAAAACAAGTACACCCGGGATGCGGAACGATTCGATGGCTACCAGGAAACGGTCGATGAACCCCAGCGAAGTGCGGGGGAATACCAATGTACAGATCAGAATGGCCTGATCTACATTCGCGGCGATAAGGTGTGCGTGGGCCGTTTTGTGGACCGAGCGGCGGATCACATAATTTTCGCGCGGGACGATCTCGTGGATAATGCCGAAGTTTTCTCCTTCATCTTCCACTTCGAAATTCACATAGTCCCCCACCGCGATCGGGTTGGTTACTTTCAACCCCAGCGCTTTGAATTTACCTTTCAAACGACATTGCCAGATGTGCCCGTCCCTGCTATCCCTGACCTCGTACCACGAACCCGTCGAACGAAGCACCAAACCCCTTATTAAACCCATTATTCTTTGTTTTGGAATCAGCGAATTTAAAAGGACTTTGCCAGAAGTCACTAAAAATTACCCGGGAAGTCAAAACCGGACGCAAAAGCAGTAGTTTTCCGGCATCCCTGATTTTTTATTTGTGTTGCGTATAATTATCTCCTTCCAGCTAAAAATCCCCACCTGTGCGCGTCTCATCAATTAGGAAACGTTTGGCTTATCGCCCGATCTGCTAAGGATTTTACAACAAATAATAATATTTTTTAAAATCACACCCGTTTTTTCTGATTATTTCATACATTAGTACCACCCAATTGTAAAGAAAATTAAAAACATCATCCTATAATTATTTTTACTCCGCATAATGGACTTAGTGGCAGAAGAACCGAGTTCGGTCATTGATATTCGTAAAAATCGCATTAGAAGCAGCCTGCTGCTGCATCTATATCAATCCGGCGACACTTCCATTAACAAAATGGCCAAGCTGTTCCATGCGAGTATCCCGTCAGCGACCGGAATTGTGAACGACCTGATGCGGGAGAGCTGGATCACGGAAACCGGAACCGGCCCCGCAAGAGCCGGCCGTCCGCCGGTACTTTACGGACTGAATGCAAAAAAATACCTCACGCTGATCATGGACATTAACCGCCATGACACGCAGCTGTGCATTTTCGACTTACATAACCAACTGATCCTCAAAAGAAAAGTTGACATACGCCTCGACGATTCCGTCAATTTTCTCGAAGAACTTTTTACATCGACCGACGATTTCCTGAAATCCAACAATATTACCCGCAGCAAATTGTGGGGCATAGGGGTTTCCATGCCGGGCCTGATCAATTCTTCACAGGGCATTAACCTCACTTACCTGAACCTGACGCCTCCGGGTGTACCGCTGGTAACGTACCTCAAAGAGCATTTCGACCTTCCGGTGTGCCTTTTCAACGATACCAAGGCTACGACGATCGGCGAACACCGCTTTGGCTACGCCGTTGATAAATCGCAGGTGCTGACGATCAATATCGACTGGGGAGTAGGTTTGGGGATTATCATTAATGGAGAAGTTTTCAATGGCGCATCGGGTTTTGCCGGCGAGCTGGGGCATATTCAGGTCAAGCCGGACGGAATGCTGTGCCACTGCGGCAAGGTAGGCTGCCTGGACACCATTACTTCGGCCATTGCGTTGATCCGCCAGGCCAAGGAAGGCATCAACAGCGGCCGTGCGACGATCCTGAAACAGATCGTGAACGGCAATCTTGATTTGCTGGAAACCTCCCACATTATCGAAGCCGTGCATGCGGGTGACGAATTTTCGATCGACCTGCTGAGCACCGTCGGTACCGAGCTGGGTAAAGGGCTGGCTACCGCAGTGCATTTGTTCAATCCCGAAGTAATTATCGTAGGAGGATTGCTGGCCGAAGCCGGGCCGTTCATTTCCAACCCGATCGAGCAGGCGATTAACAAGTATTGTTTGTCGGATTTCAAAAACCCGCTTTCGATCCACATTTCCAAGCTGGGCGCCAAAGCGCGCTTACTGGGAACACAGGCCTACCTGTTCGATAATTTGATTGCGAAGGAATTCTCCTGATATCAGACGGCTGGTGGTGCATTAAATGTGCCATCAGCCCATTGCCTGCTTCACTTTTTGCATGATCAGGTCGGTAGCACCCGTTCCCGACAGCACATATTCAGCACTTATCCTGCCTGCATTTAACGCAACCGCGGGGCTTTCGGTCCAGTTTTTCAGAATATTGGAAAGCTGACCGCTATCTCCCACAGCGAATGCGCCCCCTTTTTCGACCAGATCAACGGCTTCCTGAAACCGGTGATAACCCTTGTCGCCGAAAACAATCGGCAAACCGAACGTCGCTGCTTCGAGGATATTATGCAGCCCGGCACCGAACGATCCGCCGATATAGGCCATATTTCCATAGCGGTAAAGCGAGGAAAGCATTCCGATATTATTGATAATCAGATAATCAAACCCCTCGGGACTTTGTCCGGCGGCTACTTCTGAATACAATATGGAACGACCGTTCAATTTCGCGCGCCAGTCTGCTATCTCGTCTGCCTTGATCTCATGCGGTGCGATGATTGCCTTCAATTTGCCCGCCAAACCATTGAGCGCCGGAATGAGCACCTGCATATCTGCCTCCCACACCGAGCCCGCGATCAAGCACGGGCTCTCTCCCTTGAAACGCTCGATTTCGGGCAGCTCACGCGCATTGGACGCGATTGCACGCACGCGGTCGAAACGCGTATCACCCGCGATGCTGCACGCCTGAATGCCCGCCTGTTGAAGCAGCGTGACGGAAGCCTGGTTCTGTACGAACAAATGGTCGAAATAGCGGAGCATTTCACGGAAAAATCCGCCGTAAGATTTGAAGAAGATCTGGCTGGGGCGAAAGATGGACGAAAATGAGAGAATATGGCTCCCGTTCCGCCGCAGTTCGCGCAGGTAATTGAACCAGAACTCGTACTTGATAAAAAATGCAATGCGGGGATTGACGATCCTTACAAAATCACGTGCATTGGAAGGTGTATCAATCGGCAGGTAGCAAATAAAGTCCGCTCCGCTGTAATTCTTGCGGATTTCGTAGCCGGAAGGCGAGAAGAAAGTAAGCAATATAAAATGATCGGGATAGTCGTTCCGGTAGGCTTCCATCACCGGTCTCCCCTGCTCGAATTCGCCCAGGGATGCGGCATGAAACCAGGCCACCGGCCGTCCCGCAGCCTGAGCCTGAAACGACTCGCGCAGGCGATCGAGAAGCCCCTTACGCCCCTCCGTACCAAGCCTTAATTTGTGATTGAAAGGTGCTGCAAACCTGATTAGAAAAGCGAAAACCTGAATGGCGACCTGATAAATGATTTTCAGCAAAGCACTCTGATTAAAAGGATGTTAAAAAAGAATCAAACTACCCCGGTTTTAGCGGATCAGAGACAACTGAAAGGCTTTTTTGCTTCTTTTTTCGTTTAAAGAACATAAATGTACAAAAAACCGTTAATGTGGTGTCGATATACAGAAGCATACGCTATTATTTTGTACTTTCACTGTTCATACGACACATACACAGTCACGGGGAATTTATACTAATAATATGATGCGTGTAAAACTTTTACTATCAGTAGCTATTCTGTTTGCACTATCGACAGAAATATACGCACAGCGCAGGTCTGTGAAGAATGAGGACACCGAGGAGACCTACAAAACATTTACGTCTGTCGGGATCACCACCAATACCAACTCCGGCATTCTCGGGGGCGCAGTATTCCGGCAATCCGCTGCTTTGGGTTCCAAAATGTTCGGAAAGAATACCTATCGCTACCTGGCCCTCGAACTTGTGAATGTGAAGCACCCGAAAGAACTATCCACACAGGACTTTGTAACAGGCGCACGGCTGGTTTATGGCAAACAAAACTACCTGTTTGTGCTCCGCCCCGAATATGGCCGTGAAATAGCGCTTTTCAGCCGGCAGGACGATGAAGGCATCTCCATTAGCGGCATTATCGCAGCAGGCCCTTCCTTGGGTTTCGAGAAGCCTTACATGGTGCAATACCAGAACTCTGGCCGTGTGACCACGGAGCCTTTCGATCCGAACAAGCCGGGGGACATTATCGGCGCAGGGAGTTTTTTCCAGGGTTTCGGAAAATCCAAAGTGGTGCCGGGGCTGCATATCAAAACTGCAATGAGCTTCGAACTGAGCGCCTTCCGGGATAATGTGACAGGCGTCGAAATCGGCTTTATTGCAGAGACTTTTTCAAGAAAAATTACCATTATGGCCGATGCGCAGAACAAGGCCTTTTTTACATCCGGATACCTGACCCTTTATTTTGGAAGTAAGAAAAGATAATTAGATTACAGATTGATATATGATTGAATTGCCAGTAATACCATCGGAACGCAGAAAACGTCCCGATTGGCTCCGGGTTAAACTTCCCGCAGGCCCCGAATTCAGGAAAGTAAGACAGCTGGTCGATAACTATAAACTCCACACCATTTGCGAAAGCGGAAACTGCCCTAATATGGGAGAATGCTGGGGCGCCGGAACGGCCACCTTCATGATCCTCGGCAATGTGTGTACAAGAAGTTGCAGTTTTTGCGCGGTAGCTACCGGCCGGCCCAACGAATACGACACCGACGAGCCACGGCGCGTAGCAGAGGCGATCAAGCTGATGCAGGTGAAACACGCGGTGATCACGTCTGTTAACCGCGACGAACTGAAAGACAAAGGCGCTGAAATCTGGTATCAGACTGTACGTCAGGTAAAAGAAAATACCCCTGAAACGACCATCGAAACGCTGATCCCCGATGTAAAAAGTAATTGGGACGCGTTGATCCACATGATTGAAGCCGGCCAGGAAGTGGTTTCCCACAATATGGAAACGGTGGAACGCTTATACCGAGCGGTACGTCCGCAGGCCAAATATGCCCGCAGTCTGGAACAAATCAAGCGTACGAAGGAATTTGGCCAGCGCACCAAATCCGGCATTATGCTGGGCCTTGGCGAAACGCAGGACGAAGTGTACAAAGCAATGGACGACCTGGCTGAAAACGGCCTTGACATCCTTACATTGGGGCAATATCTTCAACCCACCAAAATGCACCACGAGGTGATCGAATGGATCACTCCTGAAATGTTTGATAATTACAGGGAAGAAGGACTGAAACGTGGGTTAAAATACGTCGAATCCGGACCACTGGTTCGTTCCAGCTATCACGCGGAGCGCCACGTGAATGTACCGATCTGATCCGCAAAAAACTTGTATCTGAGATGATAAAGCCGGTTTAGCTTAGCTATCCCGGCTTTACTCGTTTTAGGGCGAATTATTCTTTGTAACCGACTGCGAAGTAGTGTTTGAATCCGCGGTTTAAATATGTAGGTTTACATATACACTATTCTATTCATACTCAATGGCTTCTCTAACAAACGTTCTCCGACAGTCCGTCAAGGACCTGGCCCGGTATGTCAACTTCACGGGATCCGTCAAACGAAACAACATGCAGTTCAAAATCCCGGTCATCAACAATATCGGGCTCTCCAATTTTGACGGTGATAGCCATGGCTGGTTTTTACAACTGGTGAAGTCCATGAATTTGCCGGCGGGCAGTAGTTTTGTAGATGTAGGCGTGAATGTCGGGCAGTCCCTGATCGCCTTCCGCAGTTGCCGCGACAATCCCTACTACGGGTTCGAGCCCAGCCCGCATTGTGCATTCTATGTTAATAAACTAATCAAAGCCAACAATTTAAGAAATACGCATATCCTGCCTGTCGGGCTTTCATCTGACACAGGCATTCTGAAATTTTATTGCAAGGCAGCGGGAGACGCTTCCGCCACGATGGTCGGGGAGCTCAGGCCGGGGCATTATGGCGAGGAGGATATAAGCTATGTGCCCGTGTTCCCTTTCGACGAACTCGACCTGGGTAAGATAACCGACATATCATTTATCAAAATAGACGTGGAAGGGGCTGAACTGGAAGTTGTTACCGGCCTGAAAAACACGCTGCAAAAATACAATCCGGTGGTCACCTGCGAAGTACTGGACTGTCACAATGCCGAAGCCAACCTGCACATCCTGCAGGAACGCGCCAACAAGCTGATAGAACTAGTTAAAAGCCTGAACTACACCATTTACAGGATCAGGCAGGAAAATGGATTGAATTTTGATAAAATTGAGGAAATTATTCTTAAACAATACGATTCACAAAGTCAATATCTAAATGATTACTTATTTTTGCCAACGACTAGGAAAATAGAAGAGCTTCTTATGAGGTAATTTTATCACACATTTAAACTTTTCTTTAACTTTTATTTCGTTTCCAATGCCATACTTATTCACCTCGGAGTCCGTATCTGAAGGACATCCTGACAAGGTAGCCGATCAAATATCAGATGCACTGATTGACAATTTTTTAGCATGGGATACCAACAGTAAGGTGGCCTGCGAGACACTGGTGACGACCGGGCAAGTAGTTTTGGCCGGCGAAGTAAAGACCAACACCTATCTGGATGTTCAGAAGATCACACGTGATGTGATCAAAAGGATTGGTTATACGAAGAGTGAATACATGTTTGAAGCCAACTCCTGCGGTATCCTCTCTGCGATCCACGACCAGAGCGCCGATATCAACCAGGGTGTAGACCGTGCCGCTGCTGCCGAGGATTTCGAATCCAAAGCGAATGCACAGGGAGCTGGTGACCAAGGTATGATGTTCGGATATGCTACCCGCGAGACAGCGAACTACATGCCGCTTGCACTCGACCTGGCGCATAAGATCCTTCAGGAGATGTCGTACATCCGCAACAACGAGCCTTCCTTGATCCCTTACCTGCGCCCCGACGCGAAATCACAGGTAACGATCGAGTATAGCGACGATAACGTACCACAACGTATCGATACCATCGTGGTTTCGACACAGCACGACGACTTCGACAGCGAAGAAGCGATGCTTGCCAAAATCAAAAACGATGTGGTCAATATCGTAATCCCGCGTGTGAAGGCCAAGCTGACACCCGAACTGCAAAAACTGTTTACAGGAGACATTACCCACCACATTAACCCGACCGGAAAATTCGTAATCGGTGGTCCTCACGGTGATACCGGACTTACAGGCCGTAAAATCATCGTAGACACTTACGGTGGAAAAGGTGCGCACGGTGGTGGTGCATTCTCAGGAAAAGATCCTTCCAAAGTTGACCGCTCTGCCGCTTACGCGACACGCCACATTGCCAAAAACCTGGTTGCTGCCGGTCTTTGCGACGAGGTGCTTGTTCAGGTTTCTTACGCCATCGGCGTTGCCAAGCCTTGCGGCCTTTATATCAACACTTACGGAACTGCGAAAGTAGCCGAGAATGACGGGGCACTTGCAGAAAAAGTGGCCGAAATCTTCGATTTACGCCCTTACGCGATCGAGCAGCGCCTGAAATTGCGCAACCCGATCTACTCCGAAACAGCAGCATACGGCCACATGGGACGCAAGAACGAAATCGTTAAGAAGTCGTTCAAAGGTGCCAATGGCGAAGAAAAAGAAGTTGAAGTTGAGCTTTTCACATGGGAAAAACTGGACTTCGTAGATGCGATCAAAGCGAAATTCTCGCTGTAAGAAAGCATTTCTGATTACCAGAAAGAGGTCGGCAGTGATGCCGACCTCTTTTGTTTTTAGGTACATTTTCAAAATATTGTTTCAATTATCAACTTTCAACAGCATTTTTGGGGTTAATTTTGAAATTATAGGAAGCATTTGCCAATATTTGCGACCAAAACCTCGTTCTCACGAGGTCACCCCACTAATCTAAACTGCGTCTTGCCCTCAATGCAATATCAGAAAGTCAAATTCACGAATCCAGAGAAAAGCACTTTTTTCCCCACCCTCAGACAACGGGTCGATCAATATTTCTCAGCCAATGACATTTGCAAGTCGGGCGGATCCGGCATTATTTACAAGGCATTGTTTATGCTGAGCTTGTATCTGGCACCTTACATACTGATTCTTTCCAATCAGTTTGGCATGCTGGCAATGGCAGGTTTCGCTTTTGTGATGGGTCTCGGCGTTGCGGGAGTAGGAATGTCGGTCATGCACGATGCCATTCACGGGTCGCTGGCGACATCCCATGTCCTGAACAAGGTCTTTGGTGCATCCATCTATCTCCTAGGCGGGAATGCCTACAACTGGGAAGTCCAGCACAACCGACTGCACCACACCTACACGAACATCCACGACGTAGACGAAGACATTACCGGCAAATTTCTCCTGCGGCTTTCATTCCAGGAGAAACAAAGGTATATCCACCGTTTTCAGCACATATACGCATTTTTCCTGTACAGCCTCATGACGCTTTCCTTCTTGTGGAAGGATTTTAAGGAAATATCCCTTTTCAATGAAATGTCAAAATCAGGAATGACGAAGCCATTTCCGAAAAAAGAGCTCATACGACTGATATTGACCAAGTTAGCCTATGTGGTATTTATCTGCGTTATTCCGCTAGCCTTCACCTCCATCACATTCGGTCAATGGCTGATCGGGTTTATGATCATGCACGCGACAGCGGGAATGATATTGAGTACGGTATTTCAAATGGCGCACGTCGTAGAAGGGGCCGAGCAACCGGAACCGGATACCACCGGCTGCATCGAAAATGCCTGGGCGGTACACCAGTTGCAAACCACTTCCAACTTCGCAGGAAAGAACCGTATCCTCTCCTGGTTTATCGGCGGCCTCGACTATCAGATCGAACACCACCTCTTCCCATCCATTTCCCACGTCCATTACCACGCATTATCACCGATCGTAAAAGCCACCGCATTGGAATTCGGATTGGTCTACAACGCAAAATCAAACTTCGCGAATGCTTTGGGTTCGCATGTGAGGATGCTAAAAAATATGGGAACGCGGTAAGCACGTTCCCATTCAGGTTTCAGTTTCTGCCATTCTCTCAAAAATGCGCCGGTTCTTCCAGCTCGCTATCCCGCGCTACCCTTTCGATCATTTTCATTTTCTCGAAGTTCTTGGCCCGCGAGAAGAATGTGTAGATCGCCGGGATGACGTATAATGTCAAAACGAGCGAGAAAAGAAGTCCTCCCATGATGACGATACCCATCGACATCCGGCTGCGGCCCGCGGAGCCCAGCGCCATCGCGATCGGTAATGCACCGAGGATCGTTGCCAGGCTGGTCATGAGAATGGGCCTGAAACGTAACGTGGCGGCTTCTAATGCCGCTTCCTGGATACTCCGCCCCTGCTCGCGCAACTGATTGGCGAATTCGACGATGAGGATACCGTTTTTGGTTACCAGACCAATGAGCATGATCATTCCGATCTGACTGAAAATATTGAGCGTCTGGTCGAAGAACCAAAGGGAAAATACCGCTCCGCCAATCGCCAGAGGCACTGTGAACATGATAATGAACGGGTCCACAAAACTTTCGAACTGCGCCGCCAGAATAAAATAGATCAAGATCAATGCGAGGAAGAACGAGAACATGGTGTTCGACGAACTTTCGGCATAGTCGCGTGACGATCCGCTCAATGCGGTCTGGATCGTTTCGTCATTCAGTTTGTCGCGTATGCGGTCCATCGCGGCGATCCCGTCACCGACGGTCTTGCCCGGTGCAAGCGCCGCCTGTACCGTGGCGCTCATGTAGCGGTTGTAGTGGAAAAGCTGCGGCGGGCTGCTCTCTTCTTCTGCCCGCACGATATTATCGAGCTGAACCAGGTTGCCTGTACTGGTTTTAACAAACATACTTTTCAAATCCAGCGGCTCGTCGCGGTTGGCGCGGTCGTACTGGCCTATTACCTGATACTGTCGGCCATTCATCGTGAAATAGCCAAAACGCTGTCCCGCAAATGCAAGCTGCATGGTCTGCGCCACGTCCTGTACCGACACCCCCAGCGACTTCGCTTTTTCGCGGTCGATAATAATCTGGATTTCCGGCTTGCTGAATTTCAGGTTGACATCCGTGATCGCGAAAGTCGGGTCTTCGGACACTTCTTCCATGAATTTGGGAAGATATTCTCTTAACTTCTCAAAATCCGGCGCCTGAATCACGTACTGGATCGGCAACCCGCCGCGCGAATCCACCGAGATCGTCTGCTGCTGAACCACAAACGACTTGGCGTCCGGCATTTGTTTGAGTCTTCTCTTAATATAATCTGCAATTTCCTGCTGCGATTCCTTTCTGAACTTCTTGTCTACCAACGCAATGCGGCCGCTACCTGTGTTGGCAGCGCCAAGTCCTGAGTTGCCTGGCGATGTGATCATCATCAACCCCTTACGTCCCGGCATGGAGTCCATCAGCATATCGCTCACACTCTGCACATAACGGTCGGTAAACTCGAATGATGAGCCTTCGGGGGCCGTCATG
>CBIHPQ010000096.1:0-17636 GCA_966211825.1 uncultured Dyadobacter sp.
AAATAGGAATGGTAATGCGCGGGTTTTCCTTGATTTTGGCGATCAGCGACCAGTCGGCTGCGCCTTTGTACATCTGTACACGTGTGCGGCCGTGCACGGACAATGCTTTAATGCCGATGTCCTGCAAACGCTCCGCTACTTCCTCGATATTTTTGGTGTTCTCGTCCCAGCCCAAACGTGTTTTGACAGTCACCGGCAAGTGCGTCGATTTGATCACCGACTCCGTCATTTTGACCATTTTAGGAATATCCTGCAACAATGCAGCGCCCGCGCCGCGGCATGCGACATTCTTCACAGGACAGCCATAGTTGATATCGATCAGGTCGGGGTTCACGCGCGAGGCGATTTCCGCGCAGGAGCCCATCGTTTCAACATCGCTGCCGAACAGCTGGATGCCCACGGGCCTTTCGTACTCGAAAATATCCAGTTTCTGAACGCTTTTGGCCGCATCGCGAATGAGCCCTTCCGACGACACGAACTCGGTGTACATCAGATCGGCACCATTTTCCTTGCAAACCGCACGGAAAGGCGGATCGCTCACGTCTTCCATCGGGGCCAGCAGCAACGGAAAATCACTTAATTCAATATTTCCAATCTTAACCATAATCCTTCAACATCGCTTCGCAGTAATATGTCCCCGGAGTTCCTGCAAAGGGATAACTCTTTGAGTGGAGCCGGTTTGCGAAGCCCTTATTTATAAATTGATAATAAACTGTAAATTTACACCAATTATGCAAAATAGTAACCCGAATCTGGTTGTTTCCCGCGTACCCGGCACCTGGGGCAGTTTATTGGTACTGGTCGGCTTTATGCTCATCGGTATGGCTGTGGGCAATGTCCTGGCGGTTATGGTACTGGCCATCTACCTCGGCGCAGACACCGAAAGCGTAACGGGGCTCCTTACCCAGCTTTTTGCCCAACCCGAAAAAATACCAAATGGATGGAATGCCCTCATGATCATGCAAGGCACGGTCCATTTCTTTTCCTATTTGCTGCCTACGGTCATTTACTGGTTCTATATCGAACGCCGCACGATCGGCGAGTTCAGCACGGGCCGCAAGCCGTCGTGGCTCATCTGGGTGCTGGCTTTCCTGCTTGTTCTGGCATTTATCCCGGTGAACAGCAAGTTTATCGAATGGAATGCGGCAATGGACCTGCCCGACGCATTGTCGGGGCTCGAAAAATGGATGCGGGACAAGGAGGACCAGCTATCGGTGATGACGGAATTTCTCACGAGCTATAAAAGTTTCGGTCAGTTGATGATCGCCTTGTTTGTGGTAACACTTCTGCCTGCATTGGGTGAGGAAATGCTTTTCCGCGGGGTGATCCAGACGAAACTTTTCCAGGAATTACGGAATATGCACGTTGCGATATGGGTGTCGGCGGCTATTTTCAGTGCTATCCATTTCCAGTTTTATGGATTTCTGCCGCGGATGATGCTTGGTGCATTGTTCGGCTATCTGTATTATTGGACCGGAAATTTGTGGGTCCCTATTCTTGCGCATTTCGTCAACAACGGCTTTGTGCTGGTAATGATGTATTTACATAATGTCGGCATTGTCAAGATCAATATCGAGGAGGCAAAATCGATGCCATTCCTCCTGATCCTGGCTTCGCTCGTTGTATCGACGGCCATACTCGGAGTGATCAAAAACAACAGGCAGGGCGAAGTGACGGGTGGTCCGCACAACTTTTAAGATAATTTAACATTTCAAAATAATGGAGGATAATTGGGCGAAGGCCTACCAGAGCGGACAAATGATCCGGGCGGAAATTGCCCGCGAAATTTTGGAACAGAACGGGATCGCAGCGGTTATTGTGAACAAACAGGATAGCAGCTACCCGATCTTCGGAATGTGTGAAGTCCATGTGCCCGCGGCCGACCTTGAAAAGGCCCAAACGATACTGACGAATGAAGATGCGCTTAAACAATCTGAGTAATTTACAACAAAGGACCATCACCGGACTAGCGGGCGTATTTGTCATTATCAGTTGCATCGTTTACAGCGAATGGTCGTTTTTACTGCTATTTTGCGCCATCAGTTCCCTTACGCAGCTCGAATTTTACAAGTTGCTCGGCCTCGATGGCAACCAGCCACTCACATATTATGGTACCTTCTGTGGCACAGTCATGATACTTCTTGCGTATTTGATTGAGCAGGACATTGTGCCGTTTGAAAATTACTTCATCATCAGCCCGCTGCTGTCGATGATCTTCTTTATCAAGCTATACAAGAAGAACGACCTGAAACCCTTTACCAACATCGGGTTTACATTCCTGGGCATTATTTACGTGGCATTACCCTTCGCATTGATCATCGTGATGGCATTGCGTGGCGGCCAATATAACTACGAGATCGTCCTGGGAAGCCTGTTATTGCTTTGGGCGTCGGATATCGGCGGGTATTTTGCCGGTACGAAGTTTGGGAAGCGAAAGCTTTTCGAACGCATTTCTCCCAAAAAGTCATGGGAGGGATCCATGGGCAGTGCGGTTTTTGCGGGCATTATCGCGTTTGCGCTGGGGCATTATTTCCGTACCTTCGAGCCCTGGAAGTGGTATTGTATCGGCGCGATCATCGTCGTGGTGGGTACTTACGGCGACCTGGTGGAATCGCTATTCAAGCGGAGCATCGCCATCAAGGATTCGGGGAGCAGTATCCCCGGCCACGGCGGTTTCCTCGATCGTTTCGACGGTCTTTTGCTGTCGGCGCCATTTATTGTTACATTTTTGAAGTTATTTTCCTGAGTAAAGCGGCTTTGTATAAAACGCAGGGCAATGAGCGGTTACTCGGGGCGTTTGTAAAATAAGGAACGGAATTTTTACAGGCTTTCGACAGACACTATTGAAGGGAAATTATCATCGTGCTAATCAAAGTTTCCGGGCATTTCCCGGGGCGTAATCTGGAAGGAATGAAACGGAGTTTTTTAATATTTTTCCTCGTGCTTGCGGGAATGTTGTGTGGGCGGGAAGCATTTGCTCAGGGTGAACAAAAGGCGATTATCTTCTCGGGGGTAGTCGTGGGAGGTAAATCCACCGAGCGCTTGCCTGGTGCCACCATTTTTATCGTGAACGCGGGACGGGGAACGCTTGCCAAAAGCGACGGGTCATTCACCATACCGGTTTTCCCGGGCGATAGTATCGTGTTCAGTTATGTGGGCTTTAAAAAGCAATATCACATTGTTCCAAGAGGCTACAACTCGGATATATATTCTGCAATCGTAGCCTTGCGCGAGGATGTAGTGACGCTCTCCGGCGTAACAATCTACCCATATTCAACCGAGGAAGAATTTAAAAAGGCGTTCCTTGCACTGAAACTGCCGGATCAGGCAGAGCGTGATGCGTTGGCGAAGAGTACCGACCCGGATTATATTAACCGGCTCGCCGCGCAAATGCCCAATAATGCGCAAACAAACTACCGGTACTCCATGGACCAGCTGATGTTCGGGCGCGAATCGGCTGCTAACAAAGGCTTTGCCACCAGTTTTCCTTTCCTGAACCCGTTTGCCTGGGCGAAGTTTATCAAATCTGTCAAGAACGGCGATTTGAAGCAAAAGGATTGGAGCAAAGAGCTGAATGCGACCCCGCGTGAAAATATCACAAAGCAGGATTTTATCGTGCCGAGCCCGGGCGAGGTGGAAGCTGCCAAGAAAAACAGCGGCAACTAGGCTAGCTAAGCACCGGTTCGAATTTTTTCAACTGCAAATTTCCCCCGTCAAATACAGCATAATGCTGCTGGGTGACCCATTCACCGAGGTTGATGTACCGTGAGCGTGCATTAACGTGCATGTCCAGTACCAGGTGCCTGTGCCCGAATACGTAGAAATCGTGGTGGGTAACGGCCTCCACTTCGCGGCAGTACTGAAACAGCCATTCATTGTCGGCGCCCAAAAACTTCTCCTCGCCCTTGTTCACATTGGCCAGCCGGCTGCGTTTCGACCATTCGGAAGCGATCCACATGCCCACATCGGGGTGTACGATCCGGAACAGCGATTGGAAGAAGCGGTTCTCGAATACTTTTTTCAAAAATTTATAGGTTTGGTCGCCCGGACCAAGGCCATCGCCATGTCCTACCAGCAAGTCCTTTTGTCCGGACTGTGAGTGGATCGTGAAACTTACCGGGTTGCGGTAAATCGGTGCGCCGAGTTCCTCCGTAAGGTATCCCGACATCCACATATCGTGGTTGCCGGTGAAAATAATCAGCTCGATCCCCTCGTCGGCCATTTCGGCCAGTTTGCCCAGCAGTCGCACGAAGCCTTTTGGAATGGCGCGGTTGTATTCAAACCAGAAATCAAAAATATCTCCCACCAGAAAGATCGTCTGAGCATCGTGCCGGATCGATTCCAGCCAGCTCACAATGCGTTTTTCACGTTCGCGGCTCGCAGCTGCGGTAGGCACTCCGAGATGGAAGTCCGACGAGAAATAAATACGGCGGCCGGGCGCGAGTGTAATGCTTTTTTTCTGGAATGGAATACTCATGTAGGTATGGCAAATGCGGTGCAATTTACAACGTTCGCGTCAAATGAGTGCATAGGAGGGGTAAGCGACCAATAACTCAATTAATATCAGCTGCTTCCGGTAAATGTGTAAATTTAATATAGTGTTCACCCCATTCAATAATGCACATGAAGAAGATAGCAAACTGGGTTACGGGCGTCGTTCTGATGCTGGCTGGAACCCCGGCAATTTCTGTTGCGCAAGTAAGGATCAACGATCCGGGCCGGGTGGTTGAGCGGCAAGCCGAGAACCGGGCGAACCGGAAGATCGATCAGGCGGTTGACAAGGGCTTAGATTCGGTAGAAGAGGGAATTGGGAATTTATTTAAAAAGAAAGATAAGAAAACTGCTGAAACGCAACCAAAATCCGGTGAGCAGGCCGGTAATGCAAATGGTAATTCCAACAATGAGCCCGCAACTAACAACGACAGCAATGCAGCCAGCGCCGATGCAGCCGCAAAGGCAGGTAAGCCGACGCTAAAATCGTACAGCAAATTTGACTTCATTCCGGGAGAAAAAATTGTGGCCGTCGAGGATTTTTCGCAGGATGCGGTCGGTGATTTTCCTGCCAAATGGAACACGAATTCATCCGGCGAAGTGGTAACGATCGAAGGTACGGAGGGCAAATGGCTGATGCTTGGGCCGGAAGGCGTTTTTCATCCGGAATTTATTACGGCCTTGCCGGAGAACTTCACCCTGGAATTCAATCTGGCTACTACTACCGAGTTCAGCTTCTATTCAGGCTATCTGAGAACGGTGATCGCAGAAGTGGCAGCACCAGCAAAGGAATTTACCAACTGGAAAGGATTCGACGGCGGCAAAAAGAACGGATTGGAAATAGCTTTGCACCCCAAGGACGCCGGTGGCAGCCAGGGGCTCTCAGCATTTAATGTGTTTGGCGACGACGGCGCTTCAATGATGAAGAATGAAAAGAGCATACCCGCATTTCACACGCCCGACCATAATGTCGTTAAAGTATCGGTATGGCGGCAGAAAACGAGGTTGCGCGTGTATGTCGACGATTACAAAGTGTGGGATTTACCCCGGGCTTTCGACGCGACGCGCAAGTATAACTTCATTGCCTTTTCCAACCAGGGCTACCACGAGGAGGCAAACCGCTACTTCGTTTCCAATCTGAGGCTGGCCGTAGGGGCGCCCGATACGCGAAGCAAACTCATCACGGAAGGGAAATTCTCAACAACAGGCATTCATTTCGACGTCAATTCTGCGACCATCAAGCCGGAATCTTATGGTACCCTGAAAGAAATAGCATCGGTACTGACGGAAAATGCCGGCGTAAAAGTGAAAATCATTGGCCATACCGATTCGGACGGGGACGATGCGGCCAATTCTGCATTGTCCAAAAAACGTTCGGAGGCTGTCAGGGCGGCATTGTCCGGCGATTTCGGAATTGATGGGTCGAGGATGGAAACGGACGGCAAAGGAGAAGCCGAGCCGACCGCACCGAACACAACGGCCGAGGGCAAGGCGGGCAACCGGCGTGTCGAATTTGTGAAAATGTAGGGATGGTATGGTTTTTCAACAGGCTCTTTCTAGCTTGCATCCATTTTAAAGAACCTGCGAAATGAAACGTTACCTATTTGTCTTATTACTTTCGGTGAGCCTCTCGGCGGCGCTTGCACCCGCATTTGCCCAAGCCCCGAAAAAGATCCCTGCCGACAAGCAGCGCGCATTGCTCTGGAAGCCCGATAAGGGGCAGTATTATTTCAGTCATGCGCTTGTTTTTGACTATCAAAACAAAGCCGACAAAACCACCGGAACGCTCAAAATACACCTCGACCCGGTGACAGGCGCCATGTGTTTTGTGAAGGAGACGAGCTTCGGACAGGGCGGTAAGAGTTTCGATTTCGTGATCGGCTTCCCCGACGGGAAATACATTTTCTGCGGTACCGACGAGGATGGCAAAAAGGTGCGGATCAATGAGGTAGTGAAGGAATTCAAGCCTGATGTAGATACGAAAAAGCAGCAGCAGGACGATTTCAAAACCTATGTTGTGCCAACGGAGAACAAGCGCGAGGAATTCGGCCTTAACAGTACCGAATACGACCTAACTTACGCTACTTCGGGCTCGCAGGAGAAGATATGGCTTACCAAGATGCCATTCAGCGTGTACCCGCTCTACGGCCTCGAATTCGTCGAAAGCGCGGTAAGCCTGCCGGTTTCGTTTGATTATATGAACTTGCTCCCTTCGGATTTACTGCTTTCCGAAATCAACTCGAAGGATGTGGTATTGAAACTGAAAAGCTTTGGGAAAGACCCTTATACCGCAAATGCGAAAGGGTATACTACGTTAAAAGTTAATGACTAGTGTCGGATGTATTACCCTGAGCATTTTTGTCACCCTGGGCGCAGTCGAAGGGCATGCACGTTACTGCCGTACGGACTGTCTTCGACTGCGCTCAGACTGACATTTTTCATGCTAAGGGTGCCACAGAATTATGCATTCTCAGTTTGTACACTTTCAGTCGGTGCGCTCTCTACCGGCACAGCTTCGGCTGCCGCATGCTGGGTTTCCGCGCGTTCAGCCATTACTTCGGATAGCGGGCGCATATTGGCCGGGATTTCAGGCTCCTTGTCTTCATCTGCCGAGTACGGGAACACGTCGAGGATCGGCGTGAGGTTGATATCCGTCACTTCGTAAGGGATGAGGAAGTTGCGCATGCTTTCGTTGATCCGGTCGAGGGCTTGCTGGATGCCTTCTGAATTGACCAGCATATAGTTCACGATCTTCTTCTCCTTGCCGCTTTTCTCGTCAACAGAGAAATAAATGACCTTCGCTTTGAACCATTGTTCGCCTTCTTCGTAAGCAAAAAGATCGGCCAGGCGCATTCTGCTGATGGCGGTCACGCTGAAATCGCTGGCGTCGGTGACGATCTGTTTGTACAGCCTCGCTTCCGACTCGGTGTATGAAACGGCATCTACGAGATACGTCTCATTGATCGTTTTCAACCTTCCTGCTTCATCTTCTTTTTGATACCGAATTTTTCCTAAATACCAGCTGGCCATTGTTCGTGTTGATTGGGTGAAAATTAGAGTGTGCAAATGTAGATGCTGGCTTGAAAGCACGCAAAAAAATAACGCCAGAAACTAATAATCCCTGCCCGGGGTATGCGTTCTGATACCTACTGTTTAACTTGCGCAAAATACATTATAATGAAAAAACACATTTGGATGGCCGTAATCGTACTCGTTGCGGCTGTAATGACAAGTTGCGGCGTGAGCCGTCAGGTTTCGGAAGCGAAGGTTTTTGGTGATTGTAAATATGATATCGCATCGGTCGACAGCGTCTATCTTGCCGGTATCGACATCCGTGAATTCAGAAATATCAAAAGTTTCAGTGATTTCGACCTGGCTAAATATCCGGGACTGGCTATGGGGCTTTTGAGAAAAAATGTCCCGCTGAACCTCCGCGTGAATGTGGCTATTACCAACCCGACCCGCAAACGCGCGGCGATCAATCAGTTGGAATACAAAGTGTTACTTTCCGAAAGCGAGATCTTCAACGGATATTTAAGCCAGCTCATCGAAGTACTGCCCGGCACCACGCCCACCCGCGTACCCGTGAGCCTGCAAACGAATGCGTACCAGTTGATTTCGAACGACCAGACCCGCGACCAGTTTATCAATATGATCCTTGCGCTCACTGGTAAATCCGACGCGAAACCTTCGAAATTCGTAGTTAAAGTAAGGCCGACGTTGGATATTGCCGGAAAACAGGTCAATTATCCCGGTTACATTACTTTTGAAAAGGAAATAACCAGCCAGGTGCTTACCGGAACACGGTAACCAGGCCCAGTCAGTCCCATAATACCACCATGTTTTGAAGCTATTTCTCGAAAATCCTCATCTTCTTGAGTATTACAGCGTCGTTGTTGCCCTCCTGTTACTATTTGGAGCTACATTTTTGATTGAAAAGATCAAATCCTGGCGGCAATGGGTCGGAATTGGCCTGATTGCCGTGCCTGTCGTTTACTTTTTCATTCTGCTCGACGCGCACCTCGTCAATATCCCTTACACCGACGATTTCAACTTGCTCGAAACGGTCCAGAAATTACGTAATGCAGGAAATGTGCTGGAAATGCTGAAAGCGCTTTTCGAACAGGTCAACCAGCACCGGTTTGGCTTTGAGCGCATCGTGATGCTGATCATGTACCTGTTGACCGGCACAGTGAATATCAGGACACAGATCATCATCGGGGACCTTTTTATGGTTGGAATCGGCTATTTGCTTTACCTGAGCCTGAAAAAGGAGCGCATTTCGTGGTATTGGTTCATCCCGGTTCCCTACATGCTTTTCAATCTGGTTTATTTTGAAAACGCCTATTGGGGAATAGCTGCATTACAAAACACACCGTTGATCTTTTTTGCGATGCTGACCGCCTACGGCCTGGCGCGGGAGGATGAGAAAGGCTTCCGCATTGCCCTCATTGCGGCATTGCTCACCACCTTTACGAGCGGCAGCGGAATGCTGGCGTGGATCGTCGGAATGGTGATACTTGCATTTCAGAAGCGTTTCAAAAGGTTATTATGGTGGATTGCAGGCAGCGTTGCGGTGCTGCTTTTCTACTTCTTTTTCGATTACCAGTTCATCAGCTCGACGGGCGAAAAGGTTTGGGACCATCCTGTTTTCAATACGATTTTCGTGATGGCTTTCTGGGGTAATGCACTGTTTCTGGACGCCCGCCATCCGCTGGTGCCTGTGTTTCACCAGGATATCATCGCTTGCGTCATACTTGGGGCCGGCATTGCATTGGTATTTGCGGCCTGGGTATTGAGGATTTTGATGACACGCAAACCAGGCTGGGCCGACTGGTTTCTCTGGGGCTCGATGATGTTCGTGATGGGGACCGGCGCGATGTTCGTCATCAGTCGGCCGATTAACGACTACGTCATGTATGGCGGTACGGCGTTTTCGAGACGCTATATGATATTCGGGGTGGTGCTGGCGGCGGTTTGTTACGTGGCCGTCGTAGTGATTTTGAAGAATGCTAGATCATGGAAAAACCTGGCTGTGATTGCGGCAATGGCATTTTTTACCGGATTGAATTTCGTTAGCTACTTTACCTCCATTGTCTCGATACGAAAGCTGCATGACGAACTGGTGATCGACAGCTATTTCTGGAAAAACTATAAGACATTTCTTACGGTAGGGGACCTGTTCACCGACATCCCGTTCTGGAATCACCCGACGCGGATGCGCGACCTGATCATCGGCCTCGAATCGGAGGGTTTGACAGACTTTTACCAGTTTTACGACATGCCGGCGCAGGAACATTTGATCCGTGAAACAGCTTTGAAAAACCGTCTGTTCGCAGGAAATTTCGATGCTCAGTTTCAGTACAGAAATGGCGAGTACAACCGCTATATGAAGTATTTCAAATTTTTCGTCACGCCGGAGCGCCCGCCCATGGGTACTTGCTACATCGTCCTGGAATCAGCACGGCATAATATAGTGCTTCCGGCGGTCCCGGTGCCGAACACGTTTTCCGATTTTATACAAAAAGCCTCATATTACAGTAACAATTATCAGTACTCGCTTTATAAACCAAAGCTCCCGGAAGCAAAATACCGCGCGTGGATCATGTCCCGCGGCGAAACGGGTAAATGGGAGTCTGTTCCCACGGGCAAGCAAGTGCTGTTTTATTAAGGCCTGCGAACAGGCAACCCTCGTTTATGCAAATACTAACCTACAATCTGAACGGCATCCGCGCCGCATTGAAAAACGGCCTGCTCGACTGGCTGCAAACGACACCGGCCGATATTCTTTGTTTTCAGGAAGTGAAAGCTACGCCCGATGTGGTCGATCTGTCGGGTTTCCAGGCACTGGGTTACGAACTCGCAGGCTGGCATGCGGCCGAAAAGAAGGGTTACAGCGGCGTGGCCATATTTTCCAAAATCAAACCGGACAGGGTGATTGCAGGTTGCGGAATCCCGGCCTATGATTTGGAAGGTCGCGTGCTCAGGGCCGATTTCGGGGACATTACCGTGCTGAACTGCTATTTTCCGTCGGGTACCAGCGGTGATGTGCGCCAAAGCGTCAAAATGCGGTTCCTGGCCGATTTTTTTGTCTGGATAAATGAATTGAGAAAAGAGCGGCCGAACCTGATCATCTGCGGCGATTATAATATCGCCCACGCCGAAATCGACATCCACGACCCGGTCAGAAACCGGAAATCGTCGGGTTTTCTGCCCGAAGAGCGCGCCTGGATGACCGAATGGTTTGCCAACGGCTACACCGACGCATTCCGATTTATGAACCCGACGCTTCGAGAATACTCCTGGTGGACCTACCGCGCCGGCGCCAGGGGCAATAACAAAGGCTGGCGTATCGACTACATTTCCGTCGCCGAATCCCTGAGACCCCGCATCCGCGCCAGCCGCCAGTACAACGACGCCGTCCATTCGGACCATTGCCCGGTGTGGTTGGAAATTGAGTAGGCATTGGGGTAAATGTGTGTTTCAATGCAGGTGATAATTGTTTATTTTTGATAGAAGCAAAAACTCAATGACCTATGGATACCGACATGCTGGTGACTTTTAGAACGGTTAGGCCGATGAGTGATGACGAATTCTTTGAATTCTGCCAAATAAACGACACACTGGAGTTCGAGCGGGACTCGCATGGAAATATTATACTTATGTCGCCAACTGGATCTATTGGAGGAGGTTTCAATGCAGATGTAACCACTGCTTTGAATGTTTGGAACAGGCAATCAGGCCTGGGAAAGGTGTTTGAATCATCGTCGGGTTTTAAATTACCAGATGGCTCCATTAGGTCGCCGGATGTATCGTGGATTAGAAAGGAAAGATGGAATGCGATTTCGAGAGAGGAAAAGTTGAAATTTGCTCCGATTTGCCCGGATTTCGTTATCGAAATCCGTTCTGTATCTGATGGCTTACAGTATTTGGTGGATAAAATGAAGGAATACATGGCAAACGGAGCCCAATTAGGCTGGTTGATCGACAGTTTCGATGAAAAGGTGCATGTTTTTCGCATCGATGGTACTGTCGAAATCAAGCAAATCAATGAGATTCTTTCAGATGAGGAAATCCTTCCAGGCTTTTCAATCGACCTTACGGAGTTCCTCGAATAACAGTTCATAGTTAACCAATACGCTCCATTTTGTTCCAATACTACCTCATTTACAAGCCATTCGGAATGCTCTCGCAATTCTCCCGCGAGGGCGACCATCAGACGTTAGCCGATCTTGATTTTACATTTGCAAAGGATATTTACCCCGTCGGCCGGCTCGATGCGGATAGTGAAGGCCTTTTGCTGCTTACCAACGACAATTTTCTCAAAACAAAACTCCTTGAACCCCGCAACAGGCATACCCGCACGTATTACATACAGGTGGAAGGAGAGGCAACGGAGGAAGCTTGTCAGCAACTTTCGGGTGGCGTTACCATTTCCATTAACGGAAAACAATACAAAACGCTGCCTGCCGAAGTTTCGATCATAGGCGAGCCGCTGCTGCCCGAGCGCAACCCGCCGATCCGTTTCCGGAAAAATATTCCTACTTCGTGGCTATCGGTTACATTGCATGAAGGCAAGAACCGGCAGGTGCGCAGGATGACGGCCGCCGTCGGTTTTCCGACGCTCCGGCTGGTGCGATGGTCTATCGGAAAAATTTCATTAGCAGATCCGGAAAGAAATTCTCCTAAACCGGGGGACGTATGGGAAGTTACGCCGAAAGAGGCCAAACTTTTTTACGAAAGGAGCTTTTGACGAGGGTATAAATCGTTTGCCCTGACTTGCCAAACCGGAGAGAAGGCTTAATTTTGTACAAATCCTTGTTCTTAAAATTAGGCTGATAATTGGCAAAGGCACACAAAGAAACTCCGCTTAATAAACAATACAATCAGATCAAAGCCCAGTATCCCGGAGCGCTCCTGCTTTTCAGGGTTGGTGACTTTTATGAGACCTTCGGAGAGGATGCAGTAAGGGCTTCCAAAATTTTAGGTATCGTGCTCACGCGCCGGAACAATGGCGGGTCGCATGAAGAACTGGCGGGTTTTCCACACCATTCACTGGACAATTACCTGCCCAAGCTCGTCCGTGCCGGCGAGCGCGTGGCAATTTGCGACCAGCTCGAAGATCCCGCAACAGCCAAAGGCATTGTAAAACGCGGTGTTACCGAGCTGGTAACGCCCGGGGTGTCGTTCAATGATAATGTGCTCGACATCCGCAAAAACAACTATCTGGCGGCCATTCATGTCGGTGCCGACGGCCTTTACGGGATCTCTTTTCTAGATATTTCGACAGGTGAATTTATGGCGTCGCAGGGCAATGCAGCCTATATCGACAAAATGTTGCAGGGCTTCGGTCCGGCAGAGGTACTTTATTGCAAAAAGCATAAGCAGGAATTTAACGAGCTCTTCGGAGGGAAATACCATACTTTTCACCTGGAAGACTGGTGCTTTGGCTATGACTATGGCTACGAGCAACTTACCGGGCATTTCCAGACAACAACTTTAAAAGGCTACGGCGTCGAATTGCTTCCGCTGGGCATTATTGCGGCGGGCGTGATCCTGCATTACCTGCGCGAAACAGAGCACAGGGAAGTAGCGCATATCAGCCGCATTACGCGGCTCGAAGAGGAAAAATATGTGTGGCTCGACCGCTTCACCGTGCGTAACCTCGAACTCGTATACGCGCAGCAGGAAGGCGGCGTGCCGCTGATCGATATTCTGGATCATACTGTAACACCAATGGGTGCGAGGCAGTTGCGAAAATGGATGGTGCTGCCGCTGAAAGACAAGGCGCCGATCGAAGAACGACTCAACACCGTCGCGCATTTTCTCGCAAAGGAAGACCTGCACGAATCCCTTGTCGGATATTTTAAGCAGATCGGCGACCTGGAACGCCTCATTTCCAAAGTGGCCGTGCGGCGTATCAATCCCCGCGAATTGGTTCAGCTTAAAAAATCACTGAAACAGATTGCGCCGGTAAAGGAATTGCTCACAGGCGATATTCTGGGTAAATATGCTGCGCAACTCGATGCCTGCGAGGCATTGGTAGCTAAAATAGATCATGAGCTTCGCGATGATGCGCCGGTATTGTCCAACCAGGGCCGGATGATCCGGAGCGGAGTGGATAGCGAACTGGACGAGCTGCACGCGATCTCCTATGAAGGCAAGGATTACCTGATCAAACTCCAAAACCGGGAAATCGAACGGACGGGTATCGGTTCGCTTAAAATCGCCTATAACAAGGTTTTTGGCTACTATCTCGAAGTTACCCATGCCCATCAGAGCAAAGTCCCGTCCGACTGGATCAGGAAGCAAACGCTCGTGAATGCGGAGCGATACATTACCCCCGAACTCAAAGAATACGAGGAAAAGATACTGAACGCCGAAGATCGCATTTCCGCGATCGAATTCAGGCTATTCAGTGAAATTGTTCAAACAGCCGCTGAATATGTGGCGGGTATCCAGCAGAATGCGTTGGTGATCTCCGCACTCGACGTGCTGAGCTCTTTCGCATCGGCCGCGCGGAGAAACAAATATATCAAACCGGTTGTCAGCGATGGCAACGAGCTGGATATTAAGGAGGGCCGCCATCCGGTGATCGAGCAGCAACTGCCGGTCGGTGAAAGCTACGTGCCGAACGATGTTTACCTCGACGATTCCAGCCAGCAGATCATCATCATCACCGGTCCGAACATGGCTGGTAAATCCGCATTGCTCCGGCAAACGGCGCTGATCGTGCTGATGGCGCAAATGGGGTCTTTCGTCCCGGCCAAATCGGCGACGATAGGGTTGGTTGACAAGGTTTTCACAAGAGTAGGAGCCAGCGACAACCTCAGTAAAGGGGAAAGTACGTTTATGGTCGAAATGACTGAAACCGCTAGCATCCTGAACAACCTGAGCAGTAAAAGCCTGGTACTAATGGACGAAATCGGCCGGGGAACGAGTACTTATGACGGTGTTTCCATCGCATGGGCCATTACGGAATACCTGCATAGCCAATCCAATTGCAGGCCCAAAACGCTTTTTGCAACGCATTACCACGAGCTGAACCAGTTGGCGGAAGATTTTCCGCGTATCAAGAACTTCAACGTCGCCGTAAAGGAAGTGGACAACAAAGTAGTTTTCCTGCGAAAACTGAAACCAGGCGGGAGTGCACACAGCTTCGGGATCCACGTGGCGCAGATCGCCGGCATGCCGCAGCCGATCGTGTTGCGCGCGAGCGAGATCATGCACCATCTTGAAAAGGACCACGTTGCGCACGAGCACAAGAAGCGCGTGAAAGAAATTCCTAAAAACAACTTCCAACTGAGCATTTTCGAACCGGCCGATCCACGGCTGGAAGAGCTCAAAGAGAAGCTTTTATTGGTGGATGTAAATACATTATCACCGATTGAAGCATTGCTGAAACTGAACGAGTTTCAGAAGCTGATCAAGAAATAAATCTATTTTCAATGTTATACCAATCAATCTCCTATAACCGATAACCTAGTTTATGAAAAACTCGACCCGCTTTCAGTTGATGGCCATGATGTTCCTCCTCTATTTCATATGGGGCTCATGGTATGGGCAAATGAGCAAGTATATGTTTACCGAATTGGGTGCAACCGGCACCCAGGTGGGAAATGCCTACGCAGCCTTTTCCATTGCGATGATCATCGCGCCATTTTTCGTGGGAATGATCGCCGACCGCTATTTCGCGGCACAAAAAGTGTTGGGGATATTGAGCCTCGCAGGGGCAGCCATTCTCTATGTGTTGTCTGAGGTTAAAGATCCTGATACATTCTTCTGGGTGATTCTGGCGTACTGTATCACATTTGCGCCTGCAATGTCACTCACGACCTCCATTGCAATGCAGCAGGTTACCAATTCTGAAAAGGATTTCCCAGCCATCCGGGTAATGGGAACAGTGGCCTGGATCGCAGTAACGAACATTATTGGCTACTATGAAATCGGTGGTACTGCATTAATCTTCAAAATTTCGATGTTCTCGGCGGCGTTTCTGGGTGTTTACTCATTCTTCCTGCCGGATACCCCCCCAAAACCAAGCGCTCACACATCTTTCGCTGACATTCTGGGTCTCGACGCATTCAAATTGTTCAAAGACCGCTCTTTCGCGATCTTCTTTATCTCTTCCCTGCTGATCTGTATCCCGCTGTCATTCTACTATGCCATGGCAAACCCTTCGCTGACGGATTCAGGGATGACCAATGTGGAAAATAAAATGTCACTCGGCCAGGCTTCTGAGGTTGTTTTCATGCTCTTGATCCCCTTTGCATTTGCACGTTTTGGCGTGAAATGGATGCTGGTAGTAGGACTCATCGCATGGATCATCCGCTTCATCGGTTTCGGCTACGGCGATGCTTCCAGCGAATGGCTGCTTTACCTGGCAATCGTTCTGCACGGTGTTTGCTATGACTTCTTCTTCGTTACCGGCCAGATCTACACCGACAGTAAGGCGGGCGAAAAATACCGTTCTTCTGCACAAGGCCTGATCTCGATCGCAACTTATGGTATCGGGATGGGTATCGGCTCGTGGATTTCCGGTGTGGTGGCAGATATGTACACCGTCGATAATGTGAAAAACTGGACGTCGATCTGGATGGTGCCTGCGGCTATTGCGGCGGTTGTACTGGTACTTTTCGTGTTGTTCTTCCGGGATAACAAGGTCAAGGCAACTGCATGAAATCCTTCCTGACCATCGGTCTTCTGATATTGTCCAACGCTTTCATGACGATGGCGTGGTACGGACATTTGAAATTCAAGGAGCTGGGTTGGTTTAGCAAACTGGGGCTATTCTCCATTATTCTCATTAGTTGGGGAATAGCGCTGTTTGAATATTGTTTTCAGGTACCTGCCAACAGGATCGGCTTTAAAGAGAATGGCGGGCCATTTTCACTGGTCGAGCTGAAAGTGATCCAGGAGGTGATCACACTGGTCATCTTTACGGTTTTTACCCTGGTCTTTTTCAAAACAGAGACCTTCCGATGGAACCATGCCGTCGGTTTCGTCTTCCTGGTCCTGGCGGTTTACTTCATATTCAGGAAATAAAAAGACAGCCTGCAAGTTCGCTTACAGGCTGTCTTTTTATGATTATCAGATATCAATACCAATCATCGTCGGTATTACCGAAGCGCTTGCCGTAATCTTTCGATCCGCCGCCACCTTTTTTGCTGGTGTACCGGTCGTCAAGCTTCGGCCTGCCGCCCTGACGATTGTGGTCATGACTGCGATCGTGGCCGCTATGGCCCTTGTCGCGCGGCTTGTCGGCATGCCGGAAACCTCCTCCGCCACCTGCAAAGCCACGGTCGGGGCCTGGTGCCTTTTCAGGTCTTCCCACGCTTGGCGGTGTGCTTGGAGCATCGTCGTCGTCTGCATCATCGTCTTCCTGAGATTGCGGTTTGACGTAATCCCTACCCGTATTTCTATCGTTGGTATAAGGAGTTCTGTTGCCTGAAGCATCGTTCCCGCCGGGTCGTGGCCTGTTAAAGCCTTCCCGGTTGCGCGTGTCGGGCCGGGAAGGACCGCTGTCGCCTCTGGGTTCTCTCTTTTGGGATTCATTCACAACCAGTGGTCGGCCGTACATATCTGCCCCATTCAATGCATTGATGGCGGCTCTGGCCTCCACTTCATCGGGCATTTCTACAAACCCGAAACCTTTGCTTTGACGCGTGATCTTGTCAATGATAATTTTCGCCGAGTTCACTTTGCCATACTTTTCGAAAGCTTCACGCAGCTCGCTTTCTCTTAACTTAAAAGAAAGACTCCCAACAAAAATGTCCATGAAACGCCTTGTTTTTTATTGATTTAGATGTAATAAATATATTTACTTGAAAAGATAAGTCTCGAAATTTACGCAGACAGCCCGATCGCATTTATTTACATATCAAGAGCTAAACCTGCCTTATTTACTTTTCTTGATCTTGATTTTCTGATTATTATATCAAAGCTAAATAAAATTGGCCAATCTGATCCAAGGGGGCATTTTTTAATTTTTTTCTATAATTTGAGTCTTACATCATAAATGAAGTCCCGGACCGATTGAATGGAGTAGATCAGCGCTTTGCGGAATAGTGGGTTGAGCAGGTAATTGAATTCGTCGTCCATGATTGCCGAGGGGATTTTAATAATCCCGTAGTCCGCTTTTCGAA
>CBIHPQ010000097.1:0-17410 GCA_966211825.1 uncultured Dyadobacter sp.
GGCCACGAATCGCCGAGGTTGGTAATGGCCAGGTCGCATTCCTTCATCACGAAATCCCAGGTTTCCTTCTCGGTGCTGCGGGGTACTTTTAATGCTTCCACATCGCCCTCGTACTTCTGCACCGAGGTGATCACCGGCACGCCGCCGTAGCGCTTGGCCAATGCAAAATAGGTGTAGGCGCGAATGAATGCACTTTCACCCACCAATGCCTTGCGCTCGTCATCGGTAATGTCCAGGGTAGGGATGATATCGATGAGAATGTTTACATCGCGGATCAGCTTGTAACCCTGGTCCCACCATTGGAAATCATCGTTTCCAACAAAATCCCCAAACTCGGTGTGCACGGCCTCGTCGGTTGACATCGCCGGGGCAAAACCGCCGTTGTTCGGGTCGCCGGTGTTCCAGTTGAACCCCTGGCGGAAGAACGTAAAGTCCTCGATCGGGAGCTGGTAGTACAGGTTCGCCATGTACAATTTCACGCCTTCCGGATTGGAGAAGAGGTTTTCACCCTGCAACTTATCCAGCGGCTGCTTGTCGAGTACATTGCCGCAGCTCATCGCGAACAGCACGACGAACAGGGTAATGGTATGTTTTAAATATCTCATTATCAACTAATATTAAAATTTGACATTGATCCCGAAGTTATAGCTTCTCGTAACCGGGTAAGTAAGTCCCGCTCCGAACAGACCTTCCACTTTTTCAGGATCGAAGGGTTTTACGAATGAATCGGCCCAGGTGAAGATGTTATGCGCATTCCCATACACGCGTACATCGCTGATACCGATCTTTTTAAGCCAGCCCAGGTTGAAAGTGTAACCCAGCTGCGCGCTTTTGAAACGCAGGTAGGAAGCGTCTTTCCGCCACGCGCCGCTCTCGGCGTACATCGCGCCCACGTTGTAGTTGAAGCGGGAAGCAGGCCATTCTCCGGGGATCCACTGGCCGTCGGGCGACTGGTGCCATCTGTCATAGAAGTACTCAGGCGTGTTGCCGCGGAACGCGAACACTTCTGCATACACCTCGCGGAAGCGCACGCTGTATTTGCCCGAGCCCTGGAACAATGCTGTGAAGTCGAAACCTTTCCAGGAGGCATTGAGTGTTACGCCGTAATACATTTTCGGGTCGCCGCCGAAGAACAACGGGATGGCATCGTTGTTGTCGATGACACCGTTTCCATCCACGTCCTTGTATTTGAAATCGCCGGGCAATTCGCGGGTGTTACCGAGGTCGCCGTTCTGGATCGGGGCGTAAATCACCTCATCTATGCTCTGGAACTGGCCTTCGAGCTGGTAGGCCCATACTACATCGTTCCAGCGGTTGGTTGCGCCGCCGCGCCATTTGTCCATGCTGCTCAGGAATTCGCCGCGTTCGATGTAGCGGTTCTGCGTGCGAGCGAAATTGAAGTTACCCGAAATGCCGTATTTGAAATCGCGGATCTGGCCATTGTAGGCTGCCGAGAATTCGATCCCGCGCACACGGTCGCTGTTCAGGTTTTCTTCGGGCAATGTACCGCCGAATGTGTTGGGCAATGATACGTTGCGCCGCGCCAGCAAGCCTTTACGGTCGCGCTGGTAGACGTCGAAGGTCAGATCGATTTTGTTATCCCAAAGACCAACATCGATACCGATATCCTGGATATTCGACTTGAACCACGTCAGTTTTTCATTCACGATCGCCGGGGAAGCTGCGCCGGTGGTGTAGTTACCGTTCGTAAATTCATATCCGCCGCCACCCGTGAGCGAGAAGCCGGGCACATACTGGAACGGCGCACCTGCGTCGGCACCCACCAGGCCGTAGGAACCTCTCAGTTTCATATTTGAAATGAAAGGTACCTGCTTCATAAATGCTTCCTCCGACACCCGCCAGCCCGCAGAAACGACCGGGAACAAACCCCAGCGGCGATCGGGATGGTAGCGGTACGAACCATCGTAGCGCGCAGCCACTTCGAGCAGGTATTTTTCTTTGAAATCATAATTCAAACGGCCCACGAGCGATTGGCTCGCATATTCCGACTCGGACCCGCTCGTGGTCTGGTTGTTCAACCCGGCCTGATCGACCTGGTCGTTGGTGAAGAATGCATACTCGCGTCCCAGCCCTGCCCAACGATTGTGCGATTCCTGCTGCTCGTACACGAGGGTGGCGCCCAGGTTGTGGTTTTTCGCGATCACAGTATTGTAAAACAGCTGTCCCTGGAAGGTAATGCGGTTATTGTCCGTGAAATTGTTGCCGATCCGCGACGGGTTACGCTGGGCGTGCGCGGTGTATTTGTCCGTCGCTGCGTCGTAGGTGTAGAGGTTATAAGCCTTCGAAACCGATTTCGCACGGTAATTATTGCTATCGTAAGCCACTAACCCTTTAATGCGCAACCCCGGCACGAATGGAACCGTGTAGGTCAATGCAAATGTCGACTGAAAGAATTTATTGGCTTCTTGCGAGTAGCCTGTCAGCTCCCTGTCGGCCAATGCAACCGGATTGTACCCACCGCTCAGCAATGCGGGATATTTCGGGTTGTCGTTCGCGTAGGGGCGCTCTGTCGGCAGTGCAATGCGGGTTCCTTTGTAAATGTTAAAAAAGTTATCCCCCGGCTGCTCGCGTTTATCAAAAAGTCCGGAAAGGATCAGGTCCGCTTTCAGGTTTTTGGTTAAATCAATCCCGATATTCGAACGGAAGGTGTATTTCTGATAACCCATATCACCGCTTTTGAGCAAACCATTTTCCTTCTGATATCCGAAGCTGGTAAAATAATTGACCACACCTTCGCCGCCCGAGGCAGAAAGGAAGTGCTGCTGCTGGCTGGCCGATTTGTTCAAAGCCTCTTTGTACCAATCGGTGCCCTGGTAACCGGGAGCGCCGCTGCGGAACTTCTCGATTTCCTCGGGCGAATACACGGGGTTTTCACCCAGGTTTTTCGCGGCGTCGTTCCGCATTTCGGCCCATTGCAATGCACTGGTCATTTTCGGCACATCGGTAGGGCTTTGGCGACCGTATACCATATTGTAGCTGAATTGCGGTTTACCCTGCTTACCCTTTTTAGTGGTCACGATCACCACCCCGTTCCCGGCGCGGATACCGAAGATCGCCGCCGAAGCATCTTTCAGCACGGAAATGCTTTCGATATCGTCCGGGTTGATTTTCTGGAATTCATAACCGCCATCCCGTGCCACTCCGTCCACCACATACAATGGCTCGCCGAAGCCGCGTATATTAATGTTCGTGCTGAACGAACCCGGTTCTCCGGAGTTCTGGCGGATCTGTACACCGGCCACCTTACCTTGCAGGCTTTGCGCAAGACTGGTGTGGGTAGTGGTTTTGATCTGTTCCGAAACAATGTTGGAAATAGCACCGGTGAGCGTTTGCTTACGCTGCGTACCGTACCCCACCACAACTACCTCCTGTAATTCATCCGTGCTGGGTTCGAGGCGGACATCGAAATTCGTCCGGCTGCCCACAGCGATCTCTTGTCTTTTGTAACCCAGAAAACTTACAATGATCACCGATCCCGATTTGGGAACAGAGAATGAAAATTTTCCATTGGCGTCCGTGGTGGTACCCTTCGTGGTGCCTTGCAGCACAATGCTGGCGCCCGGGATGGCGCTGCTTTTTTCGTCCTGGACCTCGCCGCTGATGATCGTTTCGTCGGAGGCCGATTGCGCCAATGCGCCCGCCTGCACGAGCAGCATTACGCATAATGCAACGCACACGCGCCAAAGCGCCGTCCGGAGAGTGTGCCTGCATAAGGGTTTTGATAGAAGTTGTTTGTTCATACCGTAGGGTTAAGTTCCTGTTCGTTTAAATGCATTCATGGTATTGTTTCAATAAAGCGGCCCTCGTCGGGGCGGCAGGAGTTTTGGTTTACAGCATAGTTTTCTGCTCCCCGCACGGCCGGTGCAGGGGTTGTGGTCGGTTAATATTGAATGAAATGGATGATAATGCGGCGGCCGAACCGTGGGGTCAAAGTAATCGGGGGCTGATTAAGAAATGGTTAACAAACCATTAATGCGGCGCTTAATCCGGTTAATTTTTACATTATCCGGGTAAAATATTGGGGAATTTCGTGGCGAGGGCAAAAAAATCAGGCGGAGAGAAGCTCCCCGCCTGATACGGTTAATCTAAACAACACATTAATTACGCATTGGTGCCGTATTATCGGTTGATAAGCACTTTGCGGTTGACGACCTCACCGTTCTGGTGGGTGATGGTCAGAATATACATGCCTACCGGCAGCGCTTTTACATCGATGGTTTTCGATACGGTCTTGCCGGATTTGTAAACCGAAAGTCCCGTCAGGCTATGCATTTCCACCGATTTAACCTGGTTCCAATCCGTGCTTTTCAGGTTGAGGATGTCGGAAACCGGGTTTGGATAGAACTCGGATAGCAATGCGGCGGCGTCGAAACCGACTTTGATAATTTTGCTGTAAGCGAACGTCTTATCGGCATCGACCATTTTCAGGCGGTAGAAGTTATCACCTTGCGCAGGTTGTTTGTCAACCAACTCGTAGTTCACCAATGTATAGCTCTCACCGCGCGACTTTTCGGTGCCGATCGTCGCCCAGTTCTTGCCATCGTCGCTGCGTTGTACATCGAAGTGGTCGCTGTTGGTTTCTTCTGCAGTGTTCCATTTCAATGCAATGGTATTTTCAACTTTTGCACCGGTGAAATCTATCAGCGTAACGGGCAGAGAGCAGTCTTTGAAAGCAGTAAGCGTATCGGAGCAATTGCCCAAAGTGGCTATGATCAATGCTGTTTCCTTGCTTGGAATGCCCACTACGGTGTTGCCGCTCACAGTTCCCTTGTCGGTAGTGATAACAGCCCCTGCCGTGGCGGTGAAGAAAACCGTGTAGGTTTGCGGATTCGCCGCGAAGTTACAGAGGTACTCAGCACCGGTCAGAGCGATGGTAGGTTTCGCATTGACGTTCACGGTAGCCGTTTGTCCCGCAACCGGCGTTGAAGCGCCGCCTGCACCGCTCACGTTGGTCAACGTGTAAATAAATGAACCCGTTGCCGTGGTCGGTACATTCACCGTCGCTGCCGTATTTGCGCCTGTAGTAGTTACCTGCTGGTCGGATCCGCCATTGATTTTGTAGGTAAATGTGAATGGCGCAACTCCATTCACAGCTGTAAACGTGATCACAGGCTGCGTATCATTTTCGCAAGCATCGGTGCTGCCGGAAATAGTCGCTGTGAGGTTATTGGCTACGGTTATGGTAGCAGTTTGCGCAGGGGACGGCGTCAGTGTACAGTTCTGCGCGTCCGTGACGCTTACCAGCTCGTAGGTAAATACGCCTATGGCAGCAGTGGACTGGCTGACGGTCGCAGTAGTGTTAACGCCCGTTGTGCTCACAGTCTGGTTCGATCCGTTGTTGACCTTGTAAGTAAATGTGTAAGGCAAAGTGCCGCCTGTTGCACCGAATGTTACCAAAGGAGCCGCTGCACCCTGGTTCACGGTAGCCGTTCCGCCGGTGCTCGAACCGGTGATCTGGTTCACGGTCAGTATGGCCGCAGCCGACGTGCTGTTGTTACAAGGGTTTGCGATGATGCAACGGTATTCTGAGAGGTTATCCGCAGCCGGAACGTTGGTCAGCGTCAGCGTAGCATCGTCGGCAGTCGGGTTTTGCGCAGTAGTAATGTTCGAGAATGCGCCACCGAATGGTTTTTTCTGCCATTGATACGTCACACCCGTTTGAGAAGTGGCGACCGTGAACGATGCGCCTGAACCCGCACAGATGGTTTGTGCATCAGGCTCGTCGGTGACCGGCGGTGCCGGGGTAGGGGTTACCGTTACCGTGAACGAGCAGGTAGGGGCTGTTCCAATGCCATTCGAGGCCGTTACAAGCACGGTGGTGTTACCAGCCGGGAATGCGTACGGGAATGTGATCGGATTGCCGTTTACGCTGTAAGTAATGGTAGCTACCGGGCAGGCATCGGCAGTAGCCGTGAATGTCTGGGTTGAGGTACAAGTGCCTGGATCAGGTGAGAAGGTCTGGTTGCCCGGGCATGAAGTGATCACCGGGGTAGAAGTAACCACCGTCGTAGTCGGGTTGTTGGCGCCCGCTGTGTTCGGATCGTCGGTCAGTACCGGCGAAAAGTTGGAGCCGCTTACAGTACCCTGGGTCGAAAGCTGGCATACCGATGCCGGAATATTATTATTGATCGTCACCCGGAATTTAATGGTCGTGCTCTTGGCGCTCGGCAGGGTAAAACCGCTTCCTGTGCCATTCACCGTTACCGTCTCACCAGCCTGTACCGCTTCCGTTCTGGCAGGGCTTGCAGCGGCAGGCCCGGTTACTTCGCTGGTTACCGGTTCACTGGTTACGGCTTCACTGGTTACCGGTTCGCTGGCAGGTGCTTCCACAGCCGTCGCTACCTCAGGCTTCGGCTCTTCGGCAGGTGCCGCAACCGTTTCAACCGGTTCTGTGCTGGTCAGTCCTTTGTCGGCAGCTTCTTTTTCAGCTAATACTTCAACAACTCCTTCCCGGAAGGTGAGGGCACCAGGGGTTGCGCAGGTCTGGTTAAAGGTAAATGTTCCTGGACCGCTTTGGAGGGCCCGGCCTGTCGGTGTATTGCCGCCATTATCCCATACGGCTACGATACTGGCACCGGTGCCTTGCGAACGCAATGTCGCACCAATATTACCGGCGCGCGCGCGGTAGGCGAAGTTGGTTGGGACTGAAAGTGTGACTGCATTGTTGCTCACATTGGAGCAAATTATGGCGCTGTTAACGTCTGGCGGCGAAAGGCCGGGTGCATTTACGTCAATACCATACCAAACGACAGGTCCGGTTACCTGAACGCTGTTTCCGATAAGGGTAAAATTGCTCGTGGCACCGCCTGTGGAGAGTGCGCTCGTACTGATGCCATGAATGTTCTGCACATTTTTAACAATGTTGCCCTGGATCCGTACGGTAGCCCTGGGTTGGTTTGCACCCGGCGTGATACCTTCCACTGAACTGACGATACCCGAAACGGCACTTGAACCAGGCAGGTTTTCGGTTGTATTGCTTAGGATTGTCCCTTCAATAAAACCATTTCCGAAAGCGAACGAGTTGATCCCGATGCCGCTGTGGTGTTTTACATTATTACTTTCAATATTAAATTTCATTACAGCATTGTTCGCCGCGGCAACATCAAGTCCTCTGCCTACTCCGCTTCCCGGATCTACCGTCGCGTTTTTGATCTCGGCCGTCATCGTAGTGTTGTCGTTGCCATATATCTCGACGCCCGCAGTACGGCAGTTCAGGAACTTTGAGTTGTTCTGAACTTTCACTTTCATATTCGAAGTACCATAGCCTATAACTTGCAGACCGGAAGCACCGTCGGCGTCCTGGAATGTGCTGTTATCGACCGTCAGCAAGGTCATATTGGTGCTGAAATTGGCAAAGTATACCGCTCGGCCTCCCGGATCGGTAAATGTTGAATTCACGATCGTGTTGGTACCGCCTGTGTTCACGGCGAAAATACAGCCTTCGACCGTAATCCCGGCCGATCCCGAAGAACCGATAGTGCCATTGGTGAAATTGAAATTGCTGGAACCCCGGAGGTTAATACCTTCCTGGGCAACCGTTCCGCTGATTGCCACGCGGTCCATTGTTAAACCGTTGGTCTTGAGCGCGTACACGGCTGCATTGGCATTCAGGTTATTCATGTCCGAAGAGGTGCCGGAGGGCGCGGTACCGTCATTTTGGTTGGCATTCACCAGGTTCATGTTTTTGAGGGTGATACCGCCCGTATTCAGCAACTCTATCCCGCGCTGACCGATATTCTGGATCGTTCCGCCCGTTCCCGCCGTCGTTCCCGAACCGTTAACAGCAAATGTGCCTGAGGTTCCCGAAATGATGATCCCCTTCGTACCGCCATTGGCGTTGACGGAGGTCAGGCTTACGTTCAGCGCGATGCCACCTGATATGTCGATGGCCGGTACCGAGGTTGCCGTAATATTTCCATCGGGTATGGTCAGAGAGCCTGTGCTCGAAGCGATTTTAATCGGACTTACGCTCCCGGTGGCAGAAGTACTGGTCACCTCTGAGAAAGTCGCAGCGAGGGTCTTGTTGGAAAGGTTCAGAGAGGAACCCGAGCCCGAGAGTCCTACTTCTTCTACGTTCAATGTACCCGAGGTGGAACCTGCTATTTTCGTACCGCTTGTGTTGCCGATATTGAAGCCTCTCAGATTGTTGGTGCCGCCCAGGTTAATGGCATTAACCGTTCCGCCTGAGGTGGTGATGGTAGGTCGGGTTCCGCTGGTGGCAGGCAATAAATTGCTGCCGCTCGGAGCCGAAAAGCCGGTAATGCTCAGGAGGCTTGCTGTGGCGCCCTGGCCGATCAGCTTTTGATTGTTGCGAAGTGTGAGCGGGCCGGCGTAGGACCCGGTGTAAAGGAAGATGTACTGGTTGTCCTTGGGATGAAGTCCGGCACCGTCGCTGTTGATCGCCTGGAAAGCTGCAATGTTGTTGAAAGGTTTGGCGAGCGTTCCGTCGCCGCCAGCGGCAGCCCCGGAATTGATGAACCAGATCATATTGGTGGCGCTTCCCACGGCAATGGTTACCGTAGCGGTCGCGGTCATCCCCGAACCATTCTGGACGTCGTACGTGAAGGTGTCATTACCCGAGAACCCCGCTGCCGGATTGTAAGTAAATGCACCGGTCGCGGCCGTGATGGTGGCCGTACCACCGCCTGTCGTCGTAACGGTCGTGGTACTGCTGACGCTGAGCGCGGTACCGGCAGGGCTTACGTCGTTGGACAGGATCCCTTGTCCGGCGGGAATATCGATCCCCACGTTTCCGATCGTGGAATAGCTGTCGTTTACGGCAATCGGACTGGCTACCACCGAACCTGGAACGAGGGTGGTATTCACGTCGATCGTTTCGGTGAAGGTAGTACCGGTGGCAGGATCGGGCCCTCCGTTGTTGATTACGACGGTGTATTCCAAAACACCGCCCGCCGTGGCCCCTCCGCTGATGATGGCGTAGGTATTCGTCGCGCTGATACTGGGCGCAAGCATGGTCCTGGTCGCCGTCTTTTTCCGTGCCCTGGAAAAAGGCACTTTTTCTTGCGGTTTCGTGTCGGTTTGTTTTTTCGGTTTCGCCACCCATTCGTGAGCGACGGGCGTGTCACCCGAAAGCTTGCCGGCCATTTCGGCCCCCGATGCCAGCAGGGCAATGCCTGCCAGGTAAAAGTAGAAATTTTTCATGGTTTCAGTTTGAAGCGTAAGTTTGAATCATAGGAGAATTTGTTTGTGATACGTTGAATCGGGATCGCGCCCGGTTTAGGAAAAAACAGCTTCGTACCGCGTACCCAGCGGATCCTGGGCTATCGGCACCAAAAATAGATCGAAGTGCTGGCCGTCCGGACGAACGATCCTGTAAATGCCCTGAGCAACAACCCTTTGGTCGCCATCCGTTCGGAACTCTACCGAAAAGGAACGCCTTTCGAGCGGAGAGTAGCCATTGAGTTCGGTAACCGCCGCGATGGTGGCTGGCAGGGAAAAATTGTCTGCGAAATGGATCACTACCGGTTCACCTGTTTGCGACCGGAATTCTGTTGCGGTAATCTGGCTTAAATCGTATGTCTCCATTCCATTAAATGATAAATTCCATTTGTTTCACTAATTGTCTTAAATCCAAGGCGGGTATACAGATTCTTGGCCGGATTAAAGGCCTCTACATGGATGGTGAGCGGTCTTTCCAGATCGGTCGCCCTGTTCATGAGATCTTTAAAAATAGCCTGTCCAAACCCGCGGTTGCGGTAGTCGGGCAGGATACTGATGTCAATGATCCGCATACCCTTGCCTTGAAAATCCTCGTGGAGGTAAAGCCTCCCGATGGTTTTGTTTTCAAATTGGATAACCCAGAAATCGGCACCGATATAGTTTTTCTGATAGTACTCGTGCTGTGCTTCGAACTGGCTGTTCAGAAATTCTTTTTTCATGAGATCAGTCCAGAACGGAACCCTCTCCATCTCTGCTTCCCTTGTACTGGCATAAACTTCCCGGAGGAAGGGAATGTCTTTGGACGTAATCGGTCTGAGTGCAAGGGTGGTATTAGTAAGCTTCATTTTTTATTGATAATCAGAAAAAATTAAACAATGCCGACCAGTGCCTGTTAGGGGCGCTGCGGGAAAATGCCTTGTAACGCGATACAGAAGTTCACGGTTATGTAGGGCATCATGTTGTTATGCGGAAGGCTGTTCCCGTAGATCGACAGCGACTGGAAATGCATCTGCACATTGGGCTGGCCGGTGCTGTAAATACTTCCCTGCGTCGAAAACCCGAGTGCGCTGTTGTTGGGCGTCTTGATTTCCGCCGCTTCTGGTGCTGCACTCATGATGTGGGTGTGGGCTGGCATCTCGGATTGCAGCAATGTCACATTGGGGGTACCGGACTGCTCTCCGAGAAAGCGCTCCGAAAGTCCCGCTCCCTGGCCCGGCTGCATGGGCGAGTTGCCCTGAAGGTCCGGTAGTGCAAAGGTGGATTTGCCGTCGCCGCCATAAGTAGTTCCTAACAATGAAAACAATGCGGTGTTCTGTGAGATGGGCATGAGTTGTCCGTTACAAAATGCCCAGCCGGTGGGAGGGAAATTGAAAGGATATATTCTGATCTCTGCTACGAATTGATCTGCCATTTTGATTGATTGGGTTTTGAGGTTCTACAATTGCCTGTCGCCAAAGCCTAAGATGGCGATGGAAATACGCCGAACAGAGAAATGATAAAGTTGATACACAGATATGGCTGCATATTCGAATGCGGCTGGCTGCCACCTGTGGGGGTGATATCCGCGGCCATGGGCTGGGCAGGTGTGCTCACGATGAAGCCATTCACCGTGGTCGAAATCCCGATAACGGAGTCGCGGGGGCTGGCTGTATCATCCGTGTTCCCGGAAGCCAGAAAAGCGTGATTGTGGACGGGGATCTGCTGGGTGGTGAGGGTGACCTCTTCGGACCCGGAACTTTCGCCCTGCGTATAATTGCTGCCACCCGCGAGCGTACCCCAGTGCACAGGCAGGCGTCCCTGCATATCGGGCAAGCGGAACGTTTCCTCTCCGTCGCCGCCGTAGGTTGTTCCTATTAATTGAAAAAGGACTTCGTTTTCAGATATCGGGAGTGTCTGTCCCTGGCAGAACAACCACCCGTTGGGCGCGAAGTTGCCTGCAAACAGTCTGATTTCTCCCACATAAGGCTGTGCCATATACTTTGGGTTTTGGTTTGGTTAAAATGAATTGAAATCGCCGTCGCGAGCTAGTTCTGGCTCGGAAAAATGCCTTGCAGCGCAACGCAGAAGCCGATGACCAGGAACGGCTGCTGATTGCTGTGCGCCTGGCTTCCGCCCACGTTCGAGAGCGTCGCTGGGTTGAGTGCTACCTGGGAGCCCGGGACTGTCGAATAAAAGTTGTTGGGCAGCGAATTGCCCAGGTAAGCCGACGTCGGGTCATTCAGCGTCGATGGTCCGGAATCGACGGCCTTCACAAAGTGGTTGTGCGCCGGCGTTTCGGACATCGTGATCGTGTGCGCCTCCTGACCGCCCCTCTCGCCGAGCGAGTAGCCATTGCCAAAGTGAATGGGTACCCTGCCACGGAAATCCGGCAGCGCGAAGTTCGTCTGCCCGTTACCCCCGTAGGTAGTTCCCAGCAGCGCGAAGAGCGCCTGATTTTGGTTGATAGGGAGAAGTTGCCCATTGGCAAGCGCCCAGCCTTTTGGCGCGAAATTGAAACTTACCATCCGGATCTCAGATAGAAATGGTTCAGCCATAAAATGAAATGGGTTAATTGATGGATAATGTAACGTATTGGGATTGCTCTGCCGGTTATCGGCAGTATCGATGAAGTGTCGTCAGAATTGACTGTTGATGAGCGATATTGAACGGGCCGGTACCGCTGCTGGTCAGGAAGATGCCTGTAAAATAGCGGCGACTAGGGGGAAAGATGTAGAAGTTCTTTTCATCAGGAGGTACGTTTGGTTTAGGTTATGTAAAAATAGTACTTCAATATTAGTGATATATCACCATTTAGATGAAATTAATTACTAAACGGTCATAATTATTCTACGTATAGTTCTAGTAAAGTTCCGGGTTGTATTATCTTACTTACTTGATAATGAGAGTTTTGAATTTATTTGAAGGCGAGAAAAATTATTTTACGGCAAGGAGTTCAGGAGAAGCTTTTGTAGAAATAGATTACTCACTTTTTTGTGAGATTATTTAAAGACCTGATATTAAGAATGGAAGACTTTCGCCTTTACTAACTGATCAGACTTTGCTAATCCAACTATTCCATGAAACCCATCAAGCTTCTTATCCTGGCGATGCTCTGTTGCCCGCTCGCCGGCACTCGCGCACAGCACTATACGGTAAGTGAAAACAAGCGATTTGTCCTTAAAGACGGCAAGCCGTTTTTCTGGCTCGGCGATACCGCCTGGGAGCTGTTTCACCGCCTCGACCGCTCCGATGCCGACTACTACCTGCAAAAGCGCGCCGAACAGGGTTTTACCGTCATCCAGGCCGTGGCGCTGGCCGAGTTCGATGGATTGGAAGTGCCTAACCTCTACGGTGAAAAACCATTGATCAATAACGACCCGACCCAGCCGAATGAGAATTATTTCAAACATGTCGACTATATAATCGATAAAGCGGCGACTTATGGACTCACCATCGCATTCCTGCCCACCTGGGGCGACAAGGTTTTCAAAAGTACCTGGGGGAAAGGGCCTGAGGTGTTCAATGAAAGCAATGCGAAAGTCTACGGGAAATGGCTTGGCAACCGCTATAAAGCCAAACCAAACATGATATGGGTGCTCGGCGGCGACCGGCAGCCCCGGAAGGATAGCCGCGACGTCGAGATCTGGCAAGCCATGGCGGCAGGGATCGCCGAAGGGGTAGGAGGGCACGATAAGGCATTAATGACTTACCACCCGCAGCCGAACAAGGAAGGTTCCAGCGAATGGTTCCATGACGACGAGTGGTTCGATTTCAACATGTTCCAGACCGGCCATTGCCGCGATACGCCCGTTTACGACAACATCCAGCGCTCGTACAACCGCACGCTCATTAAGCCGGTGATTGATGCGGAGCCCATTTATGAGGACCATCCGGTATGTTTCAATGCAAAAGAGAATGGCATTTCCAGCGCATACGACGTCCGCAAATCAGCCTACCTCGACCTTTTTGCGGGGGCTTTCGGGCATACGTACGGGTGTCACGACATCTGGCAAATGTATTCGCCCAACCGCGAGGCAGTGAATGGTCCGCACGTGTTCTGGCAGCAGGCACTCGACTTACCCGGTGCGTTAGAAATGAAGTATGTCCGGAAACTCATCGAATCGCGGCCGATCACCGACCGCATTCCCGATCAGTCGGTCGTCGTTGAAAATGCATTATCGGCGGCCGATCGCGTGCAGTCCACGCGGGGGAAGGATTATCTGTTTGTGTATACCGCGTCGGGAAAACCCTTTTCCATTAACCCCGGCAAGATTTCCGGGACACAGCTGGAAGCGTTCTGGTACGATCCGAGAAACGGCAAAGTGCGCGATGCGGGTAAGTTCGATAATAAGTCGGTCAGCAAGTTTGTCCCGCCCACTTCGGGCTATGGGCACGACTGGGTGCTGGTCATGGACGATGCCGCGAAGGGTTACAAAAAGCCCTGACAGCAAGTGGGATTATTTTATTAAATTAGGATTAATAAGATGGAGAATAGGAAGGCTGAATGCTTTTGTTATTACCCATGGGTTACCCGCTGGTATTAATGTTTTGAATGATGTTGAATTCCTGGTTTAAATACTGTTTGCTGGTTCCGGTCGCCGGATTCTTTTTCATGTCTTGCGACAAAAAAATCGATCTGCCCGAAGACGTAGCTGCTGAAATGAACACGCTGGTTGCGCCGGTTGACTATACTTATGATGTAAAGCCGATCCTTTCCGACCGCTGCTTTGCCTGCCATGGGCCCGATGCGAACCACCAGAAGGCCAACCTGCGCCTCGACATGGCCGAAGTAGCGTATAAAAAGGAAGCGGAGAGCGGTTTGAAGGCGATCAAACCCGGCAAACCCGGCAGCAGCGAGCTCGTGCACCGCATTCTTTCGCCGGACCCCGACATTGTAATGCCCACGCCAGAGTCGCATTTATCGCTCACCGCACGGGAAAAGGCCATTCTGATCCGCTGGGTAGAGGAAGGGGCCGAATACAAGCCGCACTGGGCATTTACCAAAGTTGAAAAGCCTGCGCTGCCAAATGTTAAGAATGAGGGCTGGGTTAAGAATGATATTGACCGGTTTATCCTGAAAAAACTGGAAGACAAGCATGTCAAACCGTCTCCGGAAGCAAGTAAAACTACATTACTGCGCCGCGTTTCGCTGGATCTGACCGGCCTGCCGCCGACTCCGGAAGAAGTACAGGCCTTTTTGAATGACAAATCCTCAAATGCCTACGAAAAAGCGGTTGACAGGCTGCTGGCTTCCCCGCATTATGGTGAGCACATGGCCGTACCCTGGCTCGACGCCGCGCGGTATGCGGACACCCACGGGTACCAGGACGATGGCCTGCGCACCGCCTGGCCGTTCCGCGACTGGGTGATCAGCTCATTCAACAAAAACCAACCCTACGACCAGTTCGTAACCTGGCAGCTGGCTGGCGACATGCTACCCAACCCGACGCGCGACATGATGGTCGCGACGGCATTCAACCGTATGCACCAGCAGAGCCAGGAAGGTGGCATTATCCCGGAGGAATACCGCAGCGCCTATGTTTCCGACCGGGTAGATACATTTGGCAAAACATTCCTCGGCCTCACCGTCGAATGCGCGCGCTGCCACGATCATAAGTATGACCCGATCAGTCACAAGGATTACTATTCATTGTATGCGTTTTTTAATAATAACAATGAAAACGGGCAGATTCCCTACAACGGCGAAGCGAGCCCTGCAATCACGATCCCGACACCGGAAGCGGAGGCGAAGCTGAAATTTATCCACGAAAACCTCGCCCGCGAAAGATCGGCGATGGCCGCCAACTCGGCAGCTTACGAGCGGAACTTCCAGCAATGGCTCGCAGCCGCCCGCACAGCGCCGGAAAAAGTATTAATCCCGGACAAAACCGATTTGCTGGGGCATTTCACATTCGACGAGCCGACCGGCAAAGCGTTTGCGAACCTGGCCGACCCGAAGCATAAAGCGAATGCGGAAGGCGATGACAGTCTTTCGAATGTGGCTTCCCGCAACGGGCGCATTGGCAAGGCGCGGTATATTTTCGGGGAAAATGCGGTGAGCTTCGGCGACAACTTCGCATTCTTCGAGCGCAATCAGCCATTCAGTATCAGTATCTGGCTTAATCTGCACGATCCTGCCGTGAGCGGGTCGCTGCTGCACAAATCCAATGGCGTGATGAACGGTTACCGCGGCTGGAATGTGTTCCGCGAAAAAGATGGCCGCATCCGGCTGACCATCAGCCATGTATGGCCTGAGAATTCGATCGAGATCCAGACGGTCGAAAAATTTCCGATGAACAAATGGACGCAGCTGGGCTTTACTTATGACGGTTTGAGCAAAGCTGCGGGGCTGAAACTTTTCATTAATGGTCAGCCTGCGAAGGTTACCGTGCATAATGACCACCTGACGGAGAGTATTCTATATGGAAAAAACAAAACCAACTGGTATGTCGACTAGCTGAATATCGGTAGGTTGTCGGACCAGCGGACGAAGAATTTCGAGGTGGACGAGTTCCGGATTTATACCCGCGCTGTGAGCCCGTTGGAAATGCAGGGTTTGTTTACATTAAAAAATGAATTGCTAGGCGCATTGAAAACGCCCGCCACTCAGCTGATGCCGGCACAATTGGCTTCTCTGAAAAATTACTACCTGACCAACATCGACGCAGGTTACAAGAAAGAGCTGGCAGCGAGCCGGTCGCTGATAGGGGAGGAAACAGAGGTAATGGACAAGCAGATCGATGTGATGGTGATGAAGGAGCGGAAATATCCGCGCAAGACATTCATACTCAATCGCGGAGCATACGATGCGCCGGGCAAACCCGTTACGATGGATACGCCGGACGCATTCTTTAAAATCCCGAAAGAATATCCTAAAAACCGGCTCGGCCTGGCCAAATGGCTGGTGGACAAAGACCATCCGCTCTTTACGCGTGTGACCGTCAACCGGTTCTGGATGATGTATTTTGGAAAAGGCATTGTGATTTCCAGCGACGATTACGGCAACCAGGGCGAGCTGCCGACGCATCCCGAGCTGCTCGATTACCTGGCGGCGCGTTTCCGGGATTCGGGATGGAATGTGAAGGCTATGCAAAAGCTGATCGTCACATCGGCTACGTACCGGCAGTCTTCCAGAATCGAGCCGGATGTGAAAGACCTTGACCCGGATAACCGGCTTTACGCACGTGGCCCGAGCTACCGCATGAGTGCCGAGCAGATTCGCGACAATGCATTGGCATCCAGTGGATTACTCACCCACAGGGTAGGGGGTAAGAGCGCGTACCCGTACCAGCCCGCGGGCCTGTGGGAGGCGCTCGCGACGCGGAACGAAGTCACTTACAAGCAACAGCACGGTGATTCACTTTACCGGAGGAGCCTCTACACGATCTGGAAACGGAGCTCCCCGCCACCGATGATGCTCAATTTCGATGCAGCTGAAAGGCATTTCTGCATTACCAAACGGCAAAAAACCAGCACACCGTTGCAGGCGTTGGTGGTCATGAACGACCCGCAATTTGTGGAGGCCTCCCGCGTGCTGGCGCAGCAAATGCTGAAAAAGGGCAAGTCCCTCGACGAGCAAATCGATTATGCATTTACCGCATTAACGAGCCGGTTGCCCGATCCAAGAGAAAAAACGGTTTTGAAGGAACTGTATGACGAAGAATTGAAGGATTTTAGCCACAATCCGAAACGGATGAAATCGATCCTGGCAGTGGGCGAATACCCTGTCGATAAATCACTTAACCCGGCCCAGTTGGCAGCCGGTACCATCGTGGCGAGCACGGTAATGAATTTTGATGAATTTTTGATCAAGCGATAACTATCAAAGCAATGAGCTTTTACAGAGAACTTGAAAACCATGTCCATGAGCAACTGAGCAGGCGTAATTTCCTGTCCAAGACGAGCCTTGGCCTGGGTGCGGCGGCGATGGCATCGCTTTTGAGTGCAGACAATTCGCTGGCCAAAAAGATTGGAGAAAAGGGGCCTGAGGCTGCGGGGTTACCGATCGGTCACCCGCATTTCGCACCCAAAGCCAAGCGGGTAATCTATTTGTTCCAAAGCGGCGCGCCGTCGCAGCTCGAACTTTTTGACTATAAACCAAAACTGGAAGAAATGTGGGGCAAAGACCTTCCCGAATCCGTGCGGAAGGGCCAGCGCCTTACGGGTATGACCGCCGGGCAAAGCAGTTTTCCATTGGCGGCTTCGAAATACAAATTCCAACAGTACGGGG
>CBIHPQ010000098.1:0-17366 GCA_966211825.1 uncultured Dyadobacter sp.
CCTGTCGCGGCACCTGCTGCTCAATCTCGTCGCGCCGCTGACGGTGACGATCACCCTCACCGACGACCGGGCCATCCGCATTACCAACAACATTCAGATGCGCCACCGCATCCTCGGCGCAACGGGCACCGGCCTGCGCGGACTTTCGGCAAAACTGCTCACATTCACCACGCGAAAAATGGATATTCTCGAAGGTGACGATACTTTCTCGGTGACCATCCCGCTCCTGCCCGACGTGGTAGCCCGGGTGCCGGTCCAATGACAATTCATGCCAATAAAAATGCAGTTGATGCAACTTGTGCGCTTGCCTTTTCGCACATTACTCTATTTTTGAACCGGTCTCCCCGCTAATGCCAGGCGAGGTGGCCGCCTAACCATGAAGAAAAAAGCATTGTTTGAAAAACTTCCGGAAAAGATCCCTTCGGGAAGCCGCCCGGCTTATGCCCTGGGCGCGGCGGCTTTCCTCTTGTTTTTCAATTACATAACTGTCGGCACACACGTATTCGGCAGCCTTATTTTATTCCTGCAAGCGACATTACTGAATACGGCCATTCTTGCGGCTGCCTATTGGGTACAGGCGCGGGTGGCCGCTTACATCACCGCACATTACAGCGACTTGCAAAAAACGCTCGTGCGCGTAGCATTATCGATTTCCGCGCATGCCCTGGCATCCGGCGCCTTTGCGCTGCTGACGGCCTGGCTCTACATCGACCTCGGAATGTTCGGCTCCACACTGACCGTTCACACGTTGGTGATCATATATATAGTAAACCTTGCGGCTATTGTGCTGGTTACCGGCATGTGGGAGACCTTCGACGCCCTCGCGCGCTGGCGGCAGCACGAGATCAATACCGAGCGGCTTATGAAAGAGAATGTCAATGGTCAGCTCGAAAGTCTTAAAGCGCAGATCAGCCCGCATTTTCTTTTTAATACCTTAAACTCCCTTTCCGCGCTCATCGGCGAAGACCCGGAGAAAGCCGAACAGTTTGTGGACGAAATGGCGCGCGTTTATCGCTATCTTTTGCAGACCAACCATTCCTCGGTCGACCAGGGTGATTTCGGGCAGTTAACGACGTTAAAAAAAGAATTGTCGTTTATAGAATCGTACGGACACCTGCTGAAAACGCGGTACGGCGACGGTATGAAATTGTATATTCACGTGGAAGAGAGCTTCCTGGACAGCCGCATTCCGCCGTTGACATTGCAATTACTGGTTGAAAATGCAGTCAAACACAATGTGATACGATCCAGCAGGCCGCTTACTATATTTATCCTGAGTACCGTGGAAGGCCAGCTGATGGTCCGAAACAATTTACAGAAGAAAAACCTGACCGCCGGTGCGGAAAATATCGAATCCACGCATGTCGGGCTGATCAACATTGTGACCAAATACAAGCTATTGAGCGAATACCGGCCCGGGCTGCCCCAGCCGGTGATAGAGAGCAACCACGAATTTTTTACAGTAACCTTACCATTGATTTCCTGACAGCATGAATGCGCTTATCGTTGAAGATGAAGACTTGTCGGTCCGCCGCCTCCAAAAAATGCTGGGAGAAGTAGCGCCCTCGCTGACTATTGCGGGTGTTACCGACAGCATCGAGCAAACCGTAGACTGGGTACATGAAAACCGCTCTGCCGGCAATGCCGACCCGGACCTGATCTTCTTGGATATTGAGCTGTCCGACGGCCAGAGCTTTGAAATTTTCAACCGGATCGAGGTTTCGAGTGCAATCATTTTCACCACTTCGTACGACGAGTATGCATTACAGGCATTCAAACACAACAGCATTGACTACCTGCTGAAACCGGTGCACCGCGACGACCTCCAACGTGCATTACAGAAATACGAGAAAATGAAGCACCAGCCTGCCGCCGACCATTCGCTGGCAGGTATAAGGAAGTTGCTGGAAGATTTCAAAAAAGCTTCCTCGGTCGAATACCGGCAGCGGTTCCTGGTAAAGCAGGGCCAGAAAATGCTTTCGATCGAGGTGGGAGAAATCGCTTATTTCTTTACCGACGACCGTTACAGCTTCTTCATGACGGAGTCCAACCAGAAAATGCTCGTCGATTACACCCTCGACGAACTGGCAGAGTCGCTCGACCCGGCGCGTTTCTTCCGGATCAACCGCGGCATGATGGTCACGCACCGGTCTGTCGATAAAATTGATCCTTATTTCGGCAACCGACTGGCGCTCACCCTACGCCCGGCACATAATAAGGAAGCGCTGGTGAGCCGGGAAAAGGTGAGTGATTTTAAAGTATGGATGGGTAAATAGGCTCAGATCTTCAATACCAGCCGGTCTTCAAGCGCCGCATTCACGCCCGCCTGCACACGCCGCTCATGCGGGAGCGTGTAAAATTCGACGGTGATCGTCATGCCCTCCTCCGTCCTTTCCAGAAGCACTTTCAGGAAGCCGTGCTTGGTATCGCAGCTGTTTTCCAGGTTAATACCCTCAAATTCGGGCAGATTACTCGTAAATCGATAGTCATTCGTGTAGGCAACCGGATGGAGCTCATCGTAACCGCCGCTTCCCGCTACAATAAACGGCAGCACGCGCCCACCCTTATAATGCCTCGTAAAACGTTGGTAGTTATGCACATGGCCGCTGAAAACGATGTCGGGATAAATACCGGTTTCTTCAAAAACGCCTTCCAGCAGCCCAATCATCGGCATGCTCGAACCGTGGTTAATGTCGGCTGAATAGGGCGAATGGTGCAGGCAAAGGATCACCGCTTTTTCCGGGCGTTCGCTATCGGCCCTTTTGAGCTCGTGAGCGAGCCATTGGCGTTGCTCGTCGGTCACTACCCCAAATTTTGTCACATTGGAATACAGGCCGATGATATTCGCGAGCGGCGTGAGGAGCGTCCAGTAGACATTGGGCTGCACCATGCTCTTGCGCGCCGCATTGCCGCTAAAAGAAACCGTACGGCGTTCGGTATCGCAAAAAACCGTCGTAAATGCATCCAGACTATTGTAACGGACCCGGCTGTCGGGATTGACGTCGCTATCGTGGTTGCCGGGGATCGCGAAAATAGGGCCGGGATACTTCTGGTATGGCTCAAAAAATTGTCGCTGATACTGGCTTGCCTCCCCGTGATTGTACACGACGTCGCCGAGGTGAAACAAAAACTGCGGCTCATAACCCGTTTTCTCGGCGGCTTCAAACTGCTTCACCATCTCCCCTACCACGAGTTTCTGAAAATCCGGCGTGCGAATGCTCCCGGTATCGCCCACCATATGGAATGCGAGCTTGTTCTGGTCGGGTACGGGATCGATGGATTCGAGGTCTAAATGATAAGGAAATTTTCCGGACGGTTTGGGAGCAGGCAGGTACTTGAATGTATCGTCGGGAACGTCCTTTTTGAAAACGGGTTTGGAGAATTTCTGGGGGTAACTGGATCTCATTATAACGGGCTGCTGATGATCAGCCTTTTGGGTACTCACTATGTCCATGGCAGGCGTTTTTGTTCAGCACAAGCTAGCAAAAACGCCGCCGGACAGTGTAAACATAGCATTAATTTTTGTCTAAGAATACCCATCAATACAGATTATCCGCCTCTTCAAAACCAAAACTTGGAATACCTCAATTACAACTTGATTTCATGATCACTAATCCGCGTCGGGAATTGAGATGCTACGGGCTCGGGCGCTGCGGGCGCGTAGATGGTGCTGCGGCCTTCGATGGTCATTTTGCCCGTGGTTTCGAGGGTTACGAATGCGTAGAGCGGATCTTTATAGTAGTAAGCTCCGCCTTTGGTGTAGACGTAAGTGGCGCTGTTGACGATAAAGTAATGGACGCCGTTGCGCTGCCCGTAGCGGTCGTCGTGGTCGTGGCCCATGAAAACGGCGGCTACTTTTGCCGGGCTGTTGCGTTGAGTGGCTTTGAAGTGTGCTTCGTCGAAAATCTTTAAAATTTCGTTGGCATTACCGAGTTCGTCATGAAAATCGCTGAGGAATACGGGCTGGTGCATGAATACAACCACGGGGAATTTCGCCTGGGCGAGGTCGGTACGCAGCCAGTCGAGCTGCTCCTGGTCGGTGAAGCTGCGTTTGGGCGAAGGAAGCTTGCCCCAGCTAGAGGTGTCGTAATGCGTAAGACGGCCGTCGTCCTCTTTCAGGAAGTTGCGGTCCATGACGACGAAATGGAAGCCTCCCTGATCGAACGAATAGTACCGCTTCTCCATTCCCCAAAACTGCATGATCGTTTGCTTGCCGCAAAAATCCATGTCGTGGTTTCCCAGCACATGGTATTTCGGGCCGTGAAAGCGGTTCCATTGCTCCATAATTCCCTCCGAGCGCTTATGACGGCAAAAATCCCCGCATTGAATGATGAAATCCGGTTTGGTTTTCACGACATCATCCATAAATCCGCCCAGCCGCTTCACTTCCTCCTGCCCGAACTGCAAATGGTGCAGATCGGAAATCATTCCAAAACGGATCTTTTGTGCGGCGCCGCTTCCATAGGCCGGGATCGAAAACGAGTTTTGGTATACAGCGACGCTTCCTGCCGCTATGCCTAGATTTTTAAGAAAATCCCTCCGCTCCATTATTTGAAAACGGTTTTAACCGGCTCACCAACCGGATGGTTCGCCGTAAACTTGAAACCCATCAGCTGCGCGACGGTTTGCGCGAACTGATCCTGGTAAACCTGCGACTTGCTCTTCATTTCGCCGCCGCCCGGAGTGTCCGGCCCGATGATCGCCATCCAGGTTTCGTTGGAGCCCGGAGCGGAAGTCCCGTGGCTGGTCCAGAGCTCGCTGATACCGCGGCCGTGGTCGGGGTAGACGATGATGGTTGTTTTGTCCTTATAAAATGGATCGGCCTGAATGTAGTTCCAAAGGCTTGCTACCATGCCGTCCACGTAATGGGCGCCGTCCAGGAAGGAGTCGTACTGACCGTGGTGACCGAACTCGTCCATATCGGCGAAGTCGATATGCACCGCGCGCGGGTGGTTAGCCTCCATGTACGAGCGCGTGAGCGCATAGGTATGGGCGTCGAAGCGTACCGATTTGCCGAAGTACTCGGGCAGGTAGTTTTGCAGTTCGTTGGCGAGTTTCTGGGCCGGGGTGAGGTTGGTATCTTTCACCTGCTCGCCGGGAATGTTGACGAGCATACCGTTCCGCTCGCGGTTGAGAATGCGTGAAAGCGCGTCCCACGAAGCAAATGTGACCACTTTCCCCTCCATCCCTTTCTGCTTATTGAAAAATTCCAGCACATTCTCGTTCGGATTGTTCGGGTAGTCGTTGCTGTTGATCTTCTCATCATAATAGCCGCAAAGCGTTTCGCTGCGGCCGGGATAGGAGAACCAGTATTTGTTGCGCACATTCACCAGGTTGCCCAGGTCGCGGTTGCCATACAGCTGCCCTTGTGTTGAAATAGTATTCCAAAAGAAAGGCATCAGCTTCCCGCGGCGTTCGGTGGTGGTTTTGCCCCAGTATTTGGCAACCATCGCCGCCGAATCCTGCTGGCGGTATTTTTTGGAATAAAACAAAGCTGAATCCGCACCGCGGAAGATTTCCTGCCAGCGACAGCCGTCGACAGAGATCATTACCACATTTCGTGTCTTGGTTTGCGCCATCGCCGTTATGCTCAGGGCTACCAGCATCCAGGTGAAGAAGGTGATTTTCATAATGTTAAGGTTAAGAGTCCGGAAAAGTAAAAACTTCCTCCGGGTTTGCGTAACCCGGGGAAGCTAAATTTTATTTGATCAGCCACATGGTGCCATTCTGGGTATCGGCGCCGTTGAACTGCGTTTTGAGCGAGGCCTTTACATTCACCTCATTGGTCGTGTATTCCGAGGTCGGGTACGCCCAGCGGACGGGGATCTGGTTGTTGTTGGCATTCGACTGCCCGATATCGAATGCGGGTAATCCGGTACGGCGGAAGTTATAGAATGCCTGGCGGCCCGAGTTTTCGAAGAATGCCATGTATTTCTGTTCCAAGATCTTTTGCAAACCTTTTTCGGTGTTACCCGGATATGGATTCGCAGCCAGGAACTTGTCTATTTCCGACTGTGCGATGTTGTAAAATTTCATCGATTCGGTAACGCCCTTGTTATAATACCCGGCTGCATTGCCCGTAAGCCAGCCGCGGTTGATGGCCTCTGCAATGCTGAAATGCACTTCATGCGCACCGAGCTGAATCGCAGGCACGCCGCTCGCGGATGCTTCCCAATAATCGAAGTTGATCATCGAAAGCAATCCTTTTCCTGCTTCTTCGAGCAGCGTCGATTGCAGGTCGCCGGTTTTTCCGCCTGCATAACGTTGATACGGGTCCTGGTTGGCTTTCAGAGCGTCGGCGGGCAATGCAATTACCAGCAGGCGCGGGTCGCGGGTGGCTTTGGCAATGTCGGCAAAAGTGGCGCCCAGCGTATTGCGTTTGTCGTTTTTCACCACTACCCCATTACTCGGCCACAGCGGATAGGTGTTGACCGTGTTGTAAACCACCTGAAAATTATCCGCATTTGTCGCTATGACCGGATATTTGGCAGGGTCGTTCACGATGGCCGCAAACTGCTGTTTCACATTCAGTTCCGGCGTGTCGTCGGTGCGCTTGCTGAGGCTGATCAGCACGCGCAGGCGATAGGAATTGATCAGTTTCTGCCATTTGACGAGATCGCCGCCGTATAAATAGTCACCCGATATGGCCGGCTTTTTTGCAATCAATGCAGGCATTTCGGCATTCGCTTCATCGAGCCATTTCAAAACCTGTACGTAAACATCCTTCTGGCTGTCATATTTGGGTTTGAAATTCTCATCGCTCACGCCTTTTATCGCCTCCGACATGGGCAGATCACCAAACATTTCGGTGGCGCGGCTGTAAAAATAGGCTTTGAAAAACTTCGCGAGCGTGAGGTAATGCACGCCCACATCGCCGGCTTTCATCGCCTCGGCCTCCATGCGGTCCACATTCCTGAGCGAGTTGTAGAAGACGTCGTAGGACCCGGTCGTCCAGCCGTAAGCCTGGCCCTCGTAGTAAGCTTCATTTTGCGTCATGAACTGGTTATGACGGTGATCGGTGCTCCATGGCGCGTCCCAGGTGTTAGTGAGAATGCCTGTCAGGATCAGGTCGGCGGATGGATTGGTGATCGCGCCGGGATCTTTTTGCAGGGTATCGATATCCTGGCAGCTGCCCAGGCCGAGCGCCACGGCCAGTACAAAGTATTTAAGGTTTTTCATGTGGATTACGGTTAGAATGTCACATTCAGGTTGGCTCCGAAGCTCTTGACAGACGGCGTCTGAAAGCTCGTAATGGTGCCTGTGAACTGGTCGAGGTCGATGTTTTTGGTATATTTTCCGGTGAAATACAACAGGTTACGTCCCACCAGCGAGAGGCTGGCCGCGGAGGCGAAACGTGTTTTGGAAAGCAGTTTCGCAGGGAAATTGTAGGTCAGTACCACTTCGCGCAGCTTTACATAAGTACGGTTCTTGGCAGCGATATAGCCCGACTGGTAATAGTTCGTCGCCCATGCCTGCCACAATACCGGCACATCGTTCGGGGCAAACTCGCGGGTGTCGGAGATCACATTACCGTCCTGGTCGGTATTCAGCTGACCTTTCACGATCCGCTTGCCGGCAGTCATCACAGAGCCTTTGTAATCGGCATTGTCGCGGTTCTGCCAGTCTTTCAAGCGAAACTCATTCGCCGACTCCGGTGCTGTTCCGCTACCGAACTGTTTGGTATACATATAATTATTCACCTTTCCTCCAAAACGGCCATCCACCTGGAAGCTCAGCGTGAACGACTTGTGGGTGAATGTGTTATTGATCCCCGCCGTGAAATTATTGTCGTAATAACCGATCCTCGAATTGTAAGGGTTGTAGGAAGGCATTCCGTTCGAACCAACTATAATGTTACCGGTTTCGTCGCGCTGGAAATCTTTGATATAATAGGCATCCGCACGCTCGCCGACGTGGATATTGCCATCTCGCTGCTGCACGCCGTCGATCTTGTCGAGCCATTTATGGTTGGTCGACCAGTTGGCTGACACATTCCACGTCAGGTTCGCATGCTTCACAACCGTTCCGTCGATACCCAGCTCTATCCCCTTGCGTACATACGTAAATGCATTGCGCTGCACACCCGACACGCCCGAGGTAACCGACGTAGGCACGCTCACGATCCCCGGCCCTTCGATATTCCGGAACACCGATGCGTCGAACCCGAGCCTGTTATGTAAAAAGCGCATTTCAAGACCCAATTCGAGCGTTTTCACACGCGCTGCTTGCAGGTTATCGCTGTACAACGTGCCGGTGTAGCTCACGCCGGTGTAGGAGTTGTTCCACGGTGCCGAGCTGGTGTAAGTCGGGAGCAGTTTGTAAATGTCGTACTGGGAGTTTTCATCCACAAAGTCGCTGGCGACGTTGGCATAGGAACCGCGCAGCTTGGCAAATGAAATGGCCTGCGGCATATCGATCACCTCCGAAAGCACGGCGCTTAACGAAGCCGACGGATAGAAATAGGTGTTGTTTTTTTTCGGCATAGTGCTCGAACGGTCGACGCGGCCCGTGAGGCTCAGGAAGAGGAAATCTTTGTAATCCATATCCACAAAACCATAAACACTTCCTACCCAGCGCCTGGCAAAGTCATTAGCGGATGTTGACGGTTGTACTGAATTCGAAAGATCGTACACGCCCGGCACTAGCAACCCCTTGGTGGTTTTACCCGTCAGCGAGGTCACTTTCACAGAGCGGAGGTTACCGTAAAGCGACGCATTCAGGCCGAAATCGGGACCGAACCTGTTCTCATATTTGAAAGAACCTTCGGTATTGTTCTCCCAGAATGTGTCGTAGGTTTCTGAATAGCCGCCAGCCTGGTTAGGAAAGCCGAAGTTATAGAGGTTGGACGAGATCGGGGCGCGGGTGCTCCGGTTGCGGTTCCAGGTGCTCACATTGGTGCGGGCATTGAACGTCAGCTTGTCGCTGATCTTGTAGTTCACCTGCGCAAAACCGTACAGGTCGTTTTTGTAATAGGTCTTCAATGCTTCGTATGCCGTCATCCACGGGTTATCGTAAATGGTATACTCGCGGTTGTACTGCTGGGCATTTTCCTTGCCCGGCTGCCAGTAATTGCGGAGGTCGTTCACGTCGTAGTCCACCCCGCCCCACACGGTGAATATGTATATAGGACTTGCAGGGCCATAATCCAGCGTCGGGTAGTTGGGGGAATACTGGCGGTTATAGTTGATACTTGCGTCGAAACGCACTTTTTTACCTGCATTGATACCTCCCGAAATGTTCACGTTCGTACCGCCGAGCTTCGTGTTGGGCATCTGGCCGCGCTGGAAGGTCTGCGAAAGCGACAGGCGGAAGTCGCCGAACTCGTTTTTGCTTGAAATGGCGAGGTTGTTGGTACTTAGCAAGCCGTTCCGGAGGAAGTTGGTGAGGTTGTTTTTACCTCTCGCCAGCCAGGGAATAGGGATAAGCTCGCCGGTTGCAGGGTCTTTGGGACTGTTATACTGGGTAATGGGCTGGCCTTCAAAACGCGGCCCCCAGATGTTGTAGTCGTTATCGTTGATCCCGCCGCCCCGACCGTCCTTGAATGCATACTCGTAGTCACTGCCCGGGCCGTATTCCGACTGGTATTTCGGAATGGCGTTGAAACCGGTCTGCAACTGGGTACTGGAATTAAAATCGACGGTAAAGCCTTTTTTTGCGCCGCTACCTTTTTTTGTCGTGATAATAATGGCGCCATTCTGGCCGCGGTTACCGTATAATGCCGCTGCACTGGCCCCTTTCAGCACGGAATAGGTTTCGATATCGTCCGGGCTGAGGTTCCAGGAATCGGTGGTGATCGGCACGCCGTCGACCACATACAATACCCCACTCCGGCCGCGCAAAGTTACCTGCGGGCTCGAAAGCAGGTCGGGGCTTTGTGCGATGGTGAGGCCCGCCACCTTTCCCGTCAGCGAGCTGATCGCATTCGGCTCCCTCGCTTTGACCATCGTAGCACCTTTGACCTCGGAAACAGCATACCCAACGGCCTTTTTCTCTTTTTTAATACCCAAAGCCGTAACAACCACCTCATTAAGCTGCCGCTGATCGGCAATCAAGGTAACGTCTATCACAGTTCTGTTCCCGACAGCCATTTCTTGCGAAAGGAAGCCGAGAAACGAAAAAACCAATGTATCTCTCTCATTATCAACTCTTAATACGTAGTTCCCGGTAGCGTCGGAAACCGTTCCGCGAGAGGTTCCTTTGACCAGGATATTCACTCCAACGAGTCCTTCCTTGCCGGTGCCGTCGGTTACTTTCCCACTAACAGTTTTCTCGGTTACATCCGCATTAATTGTCGAACGTACAACTTTATACGTACGCGCTTTGGCAGGCATTCCGCCCGGCTTTCGTGTGGTTTCACGCGCCAGTGCTGCATCGGGGAGCACTGCCGAGAGACCCAGGCACAGCGTGAGCGCAACAGACCAGCACCCGCCGGGGCGTTCTAAAAACGTAATCTTTTTTTTCATAAATGCATGTTAATTAGCTGGTATTTCAAGGTCAAAAAGGGATTCATCGAAGGTCAGCAGACCATCTTGCATACGTGCGCAATGTGCGCGGACAAAGACACCGGCAGTAGCAGCGACATTCGGTCGCCAGTCATCCTGCGCTGATCAGTTAGTACAAAAGTTGCGGTTATTTCATAGACAGTCAGACTTGTGAACAAATACTAAACATTCTTGTATTAGCACTATTTCAAAACATTCTGCGGCTGAAATCTAAAAGTAAAGTATAATTAAACAACAGAAAAGCGTTTTTCAATATTTATGTTAAAATGAGTCAAAATGTGCTCGATCACATCTTAATAAGTTTACAAATACTAGATATATCAAACTTGCGATACAAATATATTTCGCAGCCGCGAGAAACAATTTAACTCAATGTTAATTAATATTTAACTTTTACTCAGCCGTCCACACAATTTGCGCAGTATGGCCGTCCAGGGCTGTTCCCATTGTTCTCCTCGTGCTCGTGAACGGGCATCGCCATAATTTGTAACAAATTTTCCCACCCCATACAACCATTTCCTGATCTTGCGGCCTCTTTGACACGAATACGCTAAAAATCACTGCATGACTTCGGAAGCCGATCTGATCACTGGTTGCCTCTTAAATGACCGCATTGCCCAACGGCAGCTGTACGACCGCTACAAAAAAGCCATGTACACGCTCGCCTACCGCATTACCGGTGATTTCGACGATGCCAATGATGTGTTGCAGGATGCCTTTCTGGATGTATTCAAGCATTTGAGCCAGTTCCGCGGCGAGTCGACGCTCGGCGCGTGGGTAAAACAGATCGTCGTGCGAAAATCGACGAAGAAGAAACGGCTGGTGATCTGGCAGAATGTCGATGACTATATGGGGGAAGGGATTGACTGGGGCGAGTCGGAGATCAATGCGGCCCATCTCGAAACGGCGGTTTTGTCGTTGCCTGACGGCTTCCGGACTATTTTCGTGCTGGCCGAAGTGGAAGGTTACACGCACCGGGAGATCGCGGTAATGCTCAGCATTTCGGAAGGCACCTCGAAATCACAATTGTTTCATGCCAAAAGAAAGCTCCGTTCAATGCTTTCGGCCCACTGACATCGATTATCATGGAAAAGAACCATATAAGCCTTCAAAATGCCATCCAACGCTTTCCTTCCTACGAGCCGGGAGACGAAGTTTGGGATGCCATAAACGATAATCTGACGGCACAGCCTCTTCGGCAGGCGCTTTCCGGAATGCCCGACTATGAGCCGGACGATAGGCTCTGGGAAATAATCGACCGGAAAAATATGCGGCAACAGCGCTGGAAATGGGGCTATGCGGCCGCACTCCTGCTGGCGGCCGGGGGAATCGCCTGGCTGATGTTGCCTGCCGGCTCTCCCCGGGTTGCCTATTCGCAGGAAACGGTCGATGAACGCCTGCAAATGGATACCGACGTAAAAACCGACCAGCAGTACCGGATATTGAAAACCTATTGCGAAACGGAGACTTTGGTATGCAACAGCAATGAATACCGCTCGCTGCAGCAGGAATATGAGCGGCTGAGCTCGGCCTCGCAGCAGCTCGTTCAGGCGATCGGCGATTTCAACACCGAGCCGGAACTTCTGAGGCAGTATAATGAAATTGAAAGACAAAAAACGGGCATTCTGAACGCAATGGCCAAAATGATTTAAGCACCTGGACAAATGAAAATGTATCTCAAAAATATCCGAAAACTGCCGCAGCTCGCGCTCATGGCGTGGGCGCTCGCAAGCCTGCCCGCGTATGCGCAAGGGAAATTGCAGGTCGCTACCAAGAGGATCGAAAAGACCGTGAGCGCCCCTACCGTGCGCACGCTGTACATCAGCGCGGAAAAGGCCGACATCGAGATCGTCACCTGGGATAATGCCGATATCACCGTGATCATGGAGCTGTCCGCCCGGCATCCCGACCGCGCCACGGCTACGCAGGACCTTTCCAAATTGCAGTATATCGCCGACCGTAACGGCAAAGATTACTTCCTGCGCAATTATATCGTGCTGAAAGACGGAGAAAGCAAGCCCGTTTCGAACCTCAAAGCGCGGTATACGATCCATTTGCCCGCATCCTGCGCCGTCGACCTGAAAAACTCGTTTGGCACCATCACATTACGCGGGCTGACTAACCAATTGAACCTTAAAGCGGATTTCTGTACAACAAACCTGACTGGATTAAGCGGCAAAGGGGCCCTGCAAACGACATTCGGCGAACTTTCGGGCAACGAGCTCGCAGGCACATTCACCTTTTCGAGCGACCATACGAATGTCCGTCTCGAACACATCGCCGGGGCGGTACGGATCGATGCGGCCTATGGCAATGTCGAAATTTACCCGACTGTGGGCCTTACTAGCCTGGGTATCCATTCCAAAAAAGCCGAAGTGACATTACTCTCCAAGAACTGGCAGCATTTCGATTATACGATCAACGGTGCCTACGCGACGGTGAAACTTCCCAACGGTTTCAAATGGAAACGCAACACTGCCGATTTCAAAGAAGCATTTTTTTCCCGCAACCAGCTCGCCAGCGTCGACATCAACGCCGAGTTCGGACGCGTCACGATCAAATAAAACGGGTGCTTAACTATTAGTCATGAAAGTAAAAAACCCTCCTCTTCAAATCCTAACCGAACAACCAGACGCCTATTTGAAAGCACATTTACATTAATTCAACCTAGTCCCAACTGTAAATCAATGCAAAAAGGCGTACTGATTCTTCTGTTGCTATACGCTGCTGTCGCGGGGAGAGCGCAGGATACCATTAGCATATCCTATTCCGAAGAAAGCGACACATTGAAAAAACAACGCTTTTTGGATAGATATGAAAATGTCTTTATGACGAAGGTTCCTACAAGGCACATGTTTAAAATTGGGTTGTCTCAATACTACCAGGCGAAAGTATTTGCTTTGTCAGACGATCGCACCATCAACAACACGTCGCTGAACCTGGGATACGAGTTTAAATTCCTTCCGGCATTTTCGATCGCGCTTTCTGGCCATATTCCCTATTACGATCTTCAAACACCCTTTCGCGAGTCGTTTCAAAATACGGTCATGGATGCCCAACTGCGATGGTTTATGAATATGGGTCGACGCATTAGAAAAGGTAAAAGTGCCAACAATTTTAGTGGAAATTACCTGGCGATATTTTACAATATGCCCAGCACTTCGGACGACGATCCGCGGATAGGGCTGAAATTGGGCTTCCAGCGGCGATTTCTGAATTTCGGGTTCATGGACTTTGCGATCGCTTTGGAACAAGGCACACCATTCTTTCATTATGGCTTGATTAACAATTGGGATCTCTCGACACAGGCAAGTTTTGGGCTGGCATTCGGAGATTGGAAAAAGGCTGACATCGGGCCGCTGTGCGATGTTTTCCTATGTGACGAGCACCTCACCCACCAGTGGAAAGTCCGGTTGCCGGAGCTGACATTAGGTAGATACATGATCAGGATACGAACCGCAATTGCATTTGAGCAGAAAATCGCCAGCTCCCCATTTAGTATCAATTTTCAACTGAATGCGGATCACAGCGATGGCTTTAATGATATCAGAAATCCGGAATCTGGTGGCGTATTTCGGTATGTCATGTCACGATCCAAGGAAAAGGCGGTGAACCTTTCCGCCCAGGCCCGCTACTATTTTCTAAGCAAAATACAAAGACTGCGGGGAAGAGGTGGTCGCGGGTTTTCGGGACCATACACTGGGATCAACACTGCTTACGTATACTATAAGGGAGATCACCGCTTTTACAGAATATCCATTTCCGAAGTCAAAAGTGAAACCACCAGTATCCATACGGGTCCGTTGCTGGGCTATCAGTTAAGGCTCTTTCGCCACGGTTATGTCGATTGCAACACGTCTTACAATTTTAAGAATTATATCAACAGCACGGAAACCGACTTCGGGTTCACAACTAATATCACAGTCGGACTAGCATTCTGATTTCCACCACTACCTGAATCATAACTTATCAACGCCATGACACGCACTGCAAAAAAGTGGGCTGGCATCGCTTTGTCTGGCGTAATCGTAGCATTGTTTCTTTTTATACAACAGGCCGAAGATCGCAGACTGCAAGGCGAATGGAACCAGAAATACCGTCGTACCCAAATGCAAATAGGCTGGCAGCTCATAAACCTGCGCCACGAATACAGCACGCAACAAATACAGGTTTTCCAAAATACAGTACTCGAAATCAAGGAACTGTGGTACAGCCGGGACGTTCTCTTTCAGGTGTTACATCACCAGCAAAGCCACTTTCAGGCTGATAGCCTTATCAAACTGGAACAACTGATCGACCGCCGGGCACCGGTAAGAGCGATCTTCCAGGAAATCCAACGCATAGAGAAAATCAATGAAAACAACCAGCCATCAACGCCATGAAAGAAAATGCAAACGCCCGAAAAGCGGTCAGCCCAACAAAACAACACCTGACCCTGCTGACTCTCCTGACAATACTGCCCCTCCTCACCTCTTGCGACCAGTTCGAGTTCAGCCCCAACCAATCGTTCGACCAATCCAGCCCATCGGACCTGAATGCGCAAAACCTGGCGCGGCTCAGGCAGAATGCGGAAGACGATACCGTGACGGTTGTCTTCGCAGGCGACACCCAGCGGTGGTATGACGAGCAGGAAAGGTTTGTCAGGAAGGTTAACAGGCTCGAAAACGTGGACCTGGTACTTCTGGCCGGCGATATTTCCGATTTCGGTTTGTTGCAGGAATTCAAATGGGTGCATAAAAGGCTATCGGCATTGCGCGTGCCCTATTTTGGCATTATCGGCAACCACGACATGGTCGCTAATGGCAGGCAAATCTTCCGCCAGATGTTCGGGCCACTGAATTACTCGTTCGTGTATGGGGGCATTAAATTCATTGCCCACAACACCAACGGGCTGGAAGCTCCCGGCGAAAATATCCCCGATCTCGACTGGCTTTCCCAGGAATTACGGAACACGGAAGGTGCCTCGTATATCGTCACCGTTTCCCACGTACCGCCATTCAATGCGTCGGAATTCGGCGCCGACAAGGTCGAACGTTACACCAATCTGCTCCAACACACACCGGACCTGCTGCTATCCCTCCACGGACACGTGCATCAGCACCAGGATTTCTACCCGTTTGGCGACAATGTGCATTATATGACAAGCTTTTCCTTCGAACAGAGCGCATTTATCCGCCTCCAGATCGTCGACGGCCAGGTTATCAAATCCATTATCAATTACTGATATGACCAGACTACTCCTGCTGGCAGCGCTCCTCGCGACGGGAGCAGCCAGGCCCGCCTTTGCCCAGTTTGCCGAAAAAATGGTCCCGGATTTTGTACAAATTCAATATGCGGGCAGTAACGGCTGGATGGGCGTCGGTGCGGGCTACGAACTGTTCAACCGCCACCTGCGCACACATTTGCAATACGGCTTCGTGCCACCGGACAAGGGCGGACGGCTGCATTTATTCTCCGGCGCTATCTTTTATCAGCCGGTGCGTATCAAGGCAGCCACGCGCTTGCAGGTGAGCCCGCTGGATATTGGTTTCAAAGGCAGTTACCAATTAGGGAACGACTATTTTTTCAACCTGCCGTCCCGTTACCCGCCTAACTATTACTGGTGGAAACCGGCTTTCCGGCTGCATTTGGCTACCGAATCGGCACTGACTTACAAGCTCCCCCGAAACTCCGGAATCCGGTCGTTGAGTACCTATCTTCAATTCAATACCAATGACCTTTACCTCGTAAGCTATGTGCTGAATGCGGGCTCGCTGCGGATCGGCGAGGTGGTAAAGGCCGGGATCGGCCTGCGAGTGGGGTTTTAGGATTGCAAAAGCGTTAAATCCTGGTCGCAGCGAATGGCAAACTGGCTGGAAGATAATGGGTATTTGAAATAAAGGGAATGTCTACATGCGCTAAAACTCCCTTTCCTGATAAGCCAGCCCCTTTCCTTTCTCGCAATAATCCTTCAAACTGAGCAGAAACATGGCCCAGTTGTAGTTGCACCATTGGTAGAACTCGGTCAGTTCGCGCCAGTTGAAATGCTTTAACACGATGGCCGTGACGCCGTTTTCTCTTTCGAAAAGTTCGAACGATACGCCGGTACCGATCCATTCCGGGTCGGAATGCGTGCAGAGCCACTCAATACGTTTGTTTTCGGTGAGTTCTACGATCTGCATTAAAACGCGGTCGTCGTCACCGAAGCCGAAATCGCTGGTGGCGCCTACTTCGTTTTGAACGGTGAGGTCGGTCGTCCAGATGCTTCCGAGGCCTTCCCGGGTGGTCAATGCCTCGTATACCTGTGCAATGGGTGCCTTAATGTAGTTGATGTGCTCGATCTTTTCCATGGTGTTGCTATTGAGTAGTCCGGGGCAAAACTACGCATGATAAGTAACCGCCAGGTTGGGGAAACGGGACATTCGAAGGGTTGACCAGGACAAATTGGCAACACTCCAAATGTCCCAGACGATTATCTGCCGCCTCTCAAATATGCTGCCGTCAGCGATTCTTTCGATTTCACCAAATCCGCCGGCGTGCCCTCAAACAGTATCTCCCCGCCTTTATGGCCGCCTTCCGGGCCGAGGTCGATCACCCAGTCGGCGTGTTTCATCACTTCCGTATTATGCTCGATCACGATCACCGAGTTGCCCTGGTCGACCAGGTGGTCGATAATTTCCAGCAAATGGCCCGTATCCGACATGTGTAAACCGGTTGTAGGCTCGTCCATGACGTAAATGGTACCGTTTTTATGCAACTCGCCGGCAAGTTTGATACGCTGGCATTCGCCGCCGGATAATGTACTTAGCGGCTGGCCCAGCGTGAGGTAGTTGAGTCCTACCTGGTTCATGGCCGTCAGTTTGTGGACAATGTCTTTGGTTTTAA